>JAJYZK010000163.1 GCA_021799945.1 Acidobacteriota bacterium | reverse complement strand
AGTCCAACGCCCCAAAGCATTCGTGTCGACTTTGAGAACGTTGCTCTGATGATAGTAGGAGCATCAAAGCACCCATACACTCAATTCCTAGCGGACGTTGTCACCTCTGGATTCGACGCCGACAAGCTGGATTACCTGCTTAGGGACGCTTCCGCAGCGGGTCTTCCAATCAAGTATGATATGGATCGATACCTCGTTTTCGTAGAGGTGCGGCCGGACTACTTCTCAGAGAAGACTTCCGCATCGCTTGGCCCTCTCTACGGTCGATTCGGGGTAGAACTCGAGGGCCTGGCTGTAGAGCCCGGTGCGCGACCTACCCGCCTTCAAACGTACCGGACACGACTTCCAATCGAGGCCGTTACCAGCATGGAACAGATTGTGATCTGCAAATTCATGTTGTTCAACTACATCTATCATCATTCGAAGGTCCGCGCCGCCGAGGGGATGGTAGAGCATGCTCTCCGCGCCGAGGTGCTACGTCGGCTCGCAAAGGAGGATTCCAGCAGGGTATTGGCCTGGTTCTTCGGATTGTCAGACTCTGACTTCCTGCTGATCGCGAAGTCTCGAGCTCCCAAGCCGACCGGCGCTGACCCTTTTGACTCGATGTTTGACTGCGCCTATAGAATCGCCAATCGTTTGCTTCCTCGAGAGATATTTCACCTCGGGAGCTCTCAGTTGACTCACGCCGATGCAACGCAGCTGCTGAACTTTATGGCGCGCCTTCAAGATCGAGAACAGACCTCGCGCATCGTTAAGGAACTCGAAGAGAAGATCGGGGCCAATCTCTTGAGGGATGACCCCACGCGAGGTTCGGACCCATTCGACGCCTTACAGAGAGCCTGTATCTGGGTCGATGTCCCCAAACCCCCACGCTTCGAGGGCGTCGATGAGCTCATCGGAAGCTCAGGCACGGATGGGTCGGCCGCCGACGTTCCGCTTTCAACGGTCTTCCCAATTCATCGCTGGGCCGAGACCTACCTGAATTACTCCTATGAGGCCCGAATCTTCTCTTCGTCGGAGATGATTGGACCGGCGTCATCGGCGGCCGCAGATGCTGTCGCCCTCCAGGCCGGGATTAGCAGCGCAGGCTGCTCGAAGTTGCGGAGGAGACGGCTGTAGGAGACCACCTACGTGCGGAGCCTTTGACTAGCGGCCAACAGTTCGGACGCCGGCTCGGCGGCTGGACTGCTCTCCGCAGTATCAACTTTTCGCCTGGCGTTTGCACGTCGCGCAGGGAAGAGGCGTAATTTAAGAGTGGTCAGAGACTGCGCCATGAATGCCGTTCCCGCTCTTCCGCAAGCTCCGACGTCCCCCCAAGCTCCGACGCTCCCCGAGGATCGGCCGGGGCGGCAGCCTTCGCCGCTCCTGCTGCAACGCGCCGCCGTGCTGGGCGCCGGAGTCATGGGCTCCCGCATCGCCGCTCACCTGGCGAATGCGGGGTTGCCGGTGCTGCTGCTGGATCTCGCGGCCAGGCAGGGGCCGCCGGCGGCGCTCGCCAGCCAGGCGATCGAGCAGTTGCTGCGCGCCCGTCCTCCCGCGTTTTACGACCCCGCCAGCGCCGCGCTGATTCAGCCGGGAAGCCTGGAGCACGACCTGCCGGCCCTGGCCGGCTGCGACTGGGTGATCGAGGCCGTCAGCGAAAATCTGGCGATCAAGCGGGAGCTTCTGGCCCGCGCGGCGCCGCATCTGAAGCCCGGCGCACTCTTCACCACCAACACCAGCGGGCTGCCGGTGGCGGAGATTGGACGGGATCTGCCGCCCGAAGTGCGCCGCCATTGGTTCGGAACCCACTTCTTCAATCCTCCGCGCTATATGCGGCTGCTGGAAGTGATTTGCACGCCGGAGAGCGAGCCCGGCGCGGTGGCCGCCCTGGCGCAGTTCGCCGAAGCGCGTCTGGGAAAATCCATCGTCTATGCGCGGGATACCCCGAACTTTATCGCCAACCGCATCGGCGTGGACACGTTGATGCACACCATCGCCCTGATGCAGCGGCAGGGGCTCGGCATCGAGGAGGTGGATGCGCTGACCGGCGCCGCCCTCGGCTGGCCGCGGACGGGAACCTTCCGCCTGGCCGACATGGTGGGCATCGATACGCTGGCTCATGTGGTCGGCAACCTCCCCGCCGCGGAGGGGAATGCCAAACCGCAACTGCCCGCGTTTCTCGCGGCCATGGTGGAGCGCGGATGGCTGGGGGACAAGGCCGGCCAGGGCTTTTACCACAAGCAAAAGGACGCCGCCGGCGCGGAAACCCGCCTGGCCCTCGACTGGCGGACGCTGGAATATCGCGTGGCGGAGCGGCCCAAATTTCCCTCCCTGGAGATGGCCAGGAATGCCGGCTCGCTGCCCGAGCGGCTGCGCGCGGTGCTGGCCGCGGAGCCGGGCCGGGACCGGGCGGCTGCATTCTACTGGCCCTTGCTGCTGCATCTGTTTCGCTTTGCGGCGGAGTGCGTGCCGGAGGCCGCCGGCGATCCGGAGAGCGTCGATCGCGCCATGCGCGACGGCTTCAACTGGGAGATGGGGCCGTTCGAGATGTGGGATGCGCTGGGGGTGCGGACGGTGGTGGAGCGCATGCGCGCCGGCGGCGAAGAGCCTCCGTGGAACGTGCAGCGATTGCTCGATGCCGGCGGCGACGCCTGGTACCTCTCCTCGCGCGGCGCGGAGGAGGATGCGGCTGCCGACGCAGGACCCTCGGTCTTCGACCCCGTGGCCGGCGCGTATGTGCGGCGGCCGCGGGCCGAGGGCATGGCCAGCCTGGCCGCATTCCGCCGGGCGAGGGGCGTCGTGCGGGGCAATGCGGGCGCCTCGCTGATCGACCTGGGCGATGGAATCGCCGCGCTGGAGCTGCATTCGGAGAAGAATGCAATTGGCGAGGACATCACCTCGCTGGTGGCGCAGACGCTGGATCCGGAAAGCGACGCGGTGCGCAACTTCGCCGGCTTCGCGATCTGCGGCGACGGCGCCAACTTCTCCGTGGGCGCCAATCTCTTCCAGGTGCTGCTCTGTATCTATGAGGAGGAATGGGAGGAGCTGGATCTGGCCGTCCGCGCCTTTCAGCGGATGACGGCGGCGATCCGGTTCTGTCCCCGGCCGGTGGTGGTGGCGCCCTTTGGCCTGTGTCTGGGCGGCGGCGCGGAGATGGCTCTCCATGCGGCCGCGCGCCAGCCGCACGCGGAGCTGTATATGGGTCTGGTGGAGGCCGGCGTCGGGCTGATCCCCGCCGGCGGCGGCTCGAAGGAGATGGCGCTTCGCGCCGCCGACGCGGCGACCGGGATCCTTTCGCCCTCGGGGCGCGAGGCCGCGCTGCGCGTGGCCGGCTCGATCGAATACTTCGACGCCTTGAAGCGCAGCTTCGAGCAGATCGCCCTGGCCAAGGTCTCCAGCTCGGCGGCCGAGGCGAGAGCCTTCGGCTACCTGCGCGCCTCCGACTCCATTACGGTCCATCGCGAGAGGCTGCTGCTGGACGCCAAGCGGAGGGCCGCCGCGCTGGCCGCCTCCGGGTATTTTCCCCCGGCGCCGCGGCGCATTCCCGCCGCGGGCCCCAGCGTTCTGGCCACCCTCAAGCTGGGCGCTCACCTCATGCGCCAGGCCGAATACGCCAGCGAGCACGACCAAAAGGTGGCGAACCACGCCGCGCGCGTCCTGTGCGGCGGCGCGGCGGCCGCCGGCACGCTGCTGTCGGAGCAGGATTTCCTCGACCTGGAGCGCGAGGCCTTCCTCTCCCTCTGCGGCGAGCGCAAAACCCAGGAGCGAATCGCCGCGACTCTCAAGTCGGGCAAGCCGCTGCGCAACTGAGCGGCGGCCAGAGCGTGAACGGGAGCAACATGAGCGAGGCAATCATTGTCAGCAGCGTTCGAACGGCCGTCGGAAAGTCGGGGCGGGGCGCGCTGGCCGCCGTGCGTCCGGACGACTTGGCCGCGACGGCGATTTCCGGCGCGCTCGACCGCGCGCCGGCCCTCGATCCGCAAGAGATCGACGACGTGATCCTGGGCTGCGCCATGCCTGAGGCCGAGCAGGGCATGAATGTGGCCCGCATCGCCAGCCTGCGCGCCGGACTTCCGGTCTCCGTCTCCGCCATGACCGTCAACCGCTTCTGCGCCTCCGGACTGCAGGCGATCGCCCTGGCCGCGGAGCGCATCCGCGCCGGGAATGCGCAGGCGATGGTGGCCGGCGGGACGGAATCGATGAGCATGGTTCCCATGGGAGGCAATAAGGTGAGCGCCAATCCCTGGCTCATCGATCGCTATGCCGATGTGTACCTCTCCATGGGCCTCACCGCGGAGCGGGTGGCTCTGCGCTGCGGAATCGCCCGCGAGCGCGCCGACGCCTTCGCCCTGGAGAGTCACCGCAAGGCCTTGGCCGCGGCGGCGGCCGGGCGGTTCGCCGACGAAATCGTGCCGGTGAAGGTTCCCGATCCGTCCCAGGGCTGCGGGCCGCGGGAAACGGGAGGGGAAGATCGCGACTGGGTGGAGTTCGCCGCCGACGAGGGCCCGCGCGGCGATACCTCGCTCGAAGCTCTGGCCCGGCTGAAGCCCGCCTTCCACGCCCGGGGAACGGTCACCGCGGGCAACTCCTCGCAGACCTCCGATGGCGCCGCCGCCGCGCTGCTGGTTTCGTCGCAGCGGGCCTCCGAGCTGGGACTCGAGCCTTTGGGGCGATTGGTCGCCTTCGCCACCGCGGGATGCCTGCCGGAGGAGATGGGCCTGGGCCCGGTCTTCGCCGCGCCCAAGGCCCTGCGGCTGGCCGGGCTCACCTTGCAGCAGATTGGCCTGATCGAGTTGAACGAGGCCTTCGCCGCGCAGGCCCTGGCGGTGATCGAGCAGCTCGGGCTGGATCCGGAAAAAGTGAATGTGAATGGCGGGGCCATCGCCCTGGGGCACCCACTCGGCTGCACGGGCGCGAAGCTTACCGCGACCCTGCTGCACGAGATGCGCCGGCGCAAGGTCCGGTATGGTCTGGTGACCATGTGCATCGGCGGCGGAATGGGCGCCGCCGGCGTTTTTGAAGCGCTGTAGAGAGACGCCGGCGCTCGACCGCCTTCGGCGGAGGTCGATTTCCGCCGCCTCCGGCATCGCCGGGTTTCGCCGCCGGAGGCCGCGCGCAGCATCGCAATCGGGAGGAGCCGTTTCATGTCCACAGCGATACCCACATCGTCATCCACGGCAGGCGAATCTGCAGGCCGCGCCGCGCCGGGCGGCGCCTTCCTGTTGGAGGAGGCCGCGCCGGAGAACATCGTCACTCCCGAGGACTTCAGCGAAGAGCAGCTTCAGATCGCGCGAACGGCGGAGGAGTTCGTCCGCAACGAAGTGCTTCCCGCCGCCGCGGCCATCGAGGCCAAAGACTTTGCCGTCACCCGCTCGCTGCTGCGGCAGGCCGGGGAGCTGGGACTGACCGCCGTGGACGTTCCGGAGGAATACGGCGGACTGGCCATGGACAAGGTCACCTCGGCCATCGTGGCCGACCGCATCTCGCAGCTTGCCAGCTTCTCCGTGGCCTTCAGCGCCCACGCCGGCATCGGCACTCTGCCCCTCGTCTGGTATGGCACGGAGGCGCAGAAGCGCAAGTATCTTCCCGGGCTGGCGAGCGGCGAGCGGATTGGCGCGTATGCCCTCTCCGAGGCCAGCTCCGGCTCGGACGCCATGAACATCCGGGCCCGCGCCACGCTCTCCGCGGATGGCTCGCAGTACATTCTCGACGGCGAGAAGATGTGGATCACCAACGCCGCCTTCGCCGATCTGTTCACGGTCTTCGCCAAAATCGACGGAGAAAAATTCAGCGCATTTCTGATTGAGAAGGGAACTCCCGGCCTGGCCATCGGGGCGGAGGAGCACAAGCTGGGCATTCGCGGCTCCTCCACCTGCCCGCTGGTTCTCACCGACTGCCGGATTCCGGCCGAAAATCTGCTGGGCGAGGCGGGCAGCGGACATCGCATCGCCTTCAACATTCTGAACATCGGCCGCTTCAAGCTGGGCGCGGCCTGCGTGGGCGGCGCCCGCACCTCTATCCGGCACGCTCTCGCCTACGCCAAAGAGCGGCAGGCCTTCGGGCGCTCCATCGGCAGCTTCGGCCTGATCCAGCAGAAGCTGGCCGACAGCGTCTCGCGGCTGTTTGCCGTGGAAAGCATGGCGTACCGCACCGTGGGAACGATCGATGCGGCCCTGGCCCGGCTTTCGCCCGACGCGGCCTCCCAGCCGCGGGAGGTGCAGAAGCGCATCGAGGAATATGCCGTGGAGTGCTCGATTCTGAAGGTCGCGGGCTCGGAGATGCTGGACGCCGTCGTCGATCATACGGTGCAGATCTTCGGAGGGTATGGCTATGTGGAGGAATATCCGGCGGAGCGCGGCTACCGGGACTCGCGCATCAATCGAATCTTCGAGGGCACCAACGAAATCAATCGCCTCATCATTACCGGCTGGCTGATGAAGCGGGCCATGTCCGGACAGATTCCTCTGCTGCCCGCGATTCGCAAGGTCATGGACGAGGCGATGGCGCCGCCGCAGCTTCCTTCCGGCGCGGCCGAGGGCGGCGACCCCCTGGCGCGGGAGGCGAAGCTGCTGGCGGGAATCAAAAAGACCGCGCTGTTTGCCGCCGGCGCCGCCTCGCAGAAATTCATGACCGCCCTGGCCGAGCAGCAGGAGGTGATGGCGGACCTGGCCGATATCATTCTGGAAGCCTACGCGCTGGAGTCGGCGCTGCTGCGGGCGCGGAAGGCCGCCGAATCCCGCTCCCCGCGCGCCGGAATCTTTCAGCTATTGGTTCAGCTTTACGCGGCCAATGCAATGAATGGAGTTGAGTTAGCTGCGCGAAGAGTGATCGCGGCTGCGGCCGAAGGGGATGCCCTCCGCGTGCAGTTGGCGATTCTCCGCCGGCTGACGAAATCCATGCCTGCCGACGTCCATGCAATCTCCCGCGCCATCGCCTCCGCCTACCTGGCCGGCGAGCAGCTTTAGGAGTGGCCTTCGGCGGCAAGATTCCGCAGAGGAGCTTTCCGCCGGCCTGCCCGGCTCGCATCGCAGCGATTATTGCGAGATGGTGAAGGCGATCTCGGTGTTTCCATCCACGCGATAGCCGGGCGGGGGCGTCTG
>JAJYZK010000162.1 GCA_021799945.1 Acidobacteriota bacterium | reverse complement strand
CGCCCGCACGGCGAGGACAGCGGGAACCAGAGCATCCATCATCGTCTTGTCGCCGGGTTTGGCCGCGGTGAGCCGGGACACGGCGCGAAGGCCCGCCTCCAGGGCGTCGGCCAATCCCCGGCAGTCCATCGTCTCCGGAGATGCATCCGCGCCCGCTGCATCCGGCCGCGCGACCGACTCCGCCATTCCCGTAAGCAAGGCGCCCAGAAGCGCACTCGAGGCTCCGCCATCCACGCTCAAGACGCGCCATCCGGAGGAACGCAGCAGATCGCCGAGACCCCCGTCCCGATTGGAATCCGGAGGCTGGCCGGAACCCGCCTCCCCGCTCCGCTCCATCCGCTCCATCTGCTCCACAACCCGCAGCATCGTCGCGCCGTGGTCGCCGTCTCCGCCGATGGAGTCCAATTCCGACAGCCGGCGATGCTCGCGCCGAATGGAGGCGGCGGCTTCGGCGAACATCGCCTCCCATTGCCGTCTGCCGATTCGGTCACTCATCGCGTCACAAAAAACGGGGAATCCGCCGGCGCATCCCATAGCCCGATCAGCTCCTCGTCCATGCGGGCGATCAACATCTGGAAGCCGGCCTGTTCCTGGGTGGTAATGAATTCGCCCACCGCGCTGCGCGCCAGCTTGATTTTCTTCCGCTCCAGCAGCCGAGCGGCGTGGCGGAAGACAAGGAGCAGCTCCATCAACGTCGTGGATCCGGCGCCGTTGACCAGGAGTAAAAGCTCTTCCCCGGCCTGCACCTGGAGATCGGCGAGCAGCCGGTCCAGGATTATCTCCGCCGTGCGGTCGGCAGTCTGCAGAGCGGTGCGGCCCGTTCCCGCCTCGCCGTGCTGGCCCATTCCAATCTCCATCTCTTCGTCGCCCAGCTCGAAAATAGGCAGGCCCGTCGCCGGATGCGTCGCCGTCCTCACGGCAACCGCCAGGCTGCGCATATTCCGTTCCATGCGCAGAGCGATCTCCCGGCACTCGGCCAGAGAGTCGCCCCGCTCCGCCGCCGCTCCGGCGACCTTGTAAACGGGGAGGAAGCCCACAAGTCCGCGGCGATCCTCAGGATCCGGACCGCCGGAGATGTCCTCATGCGTCAGCACCATTTCCACCCGATGCCCTTCGCGGCGCGCCATCTCCAGGGCGATGTTGGCCGACAAAACGTCTCCGGCGTGGTTCAGAACGATCAACAGGGCTTGGGCGCCGCCCGCGCATGCGGCGCGGATCGCCTCGGCCACCCGCGCAGCCCCGGGCGCCGCGAAGATCTCCCCGGCCACGCTATAGTCCAGCATGCCTTCGCCCACAAAGCCGCTGAGCCCCGGTTCATGCCCGCTGCCGCCCAGGGTGACCAGCCGGACCTTCTCCGGCGCCTTGGCCGCCGCGCGCCCGATCGTATTGAGCGCCGCAAACCGGACCTTTCGGGGGAAGGCCAACACCAAGCCCTCCAGCAGCTCGGAAACGAGGTCGGTCGGGTCATTGATGAATTTCTTCATTTTCATAGGGCGGGATCTCCTGCCTGCTCATAGAGGGCCGGATCGCTCATCGCGATCGGTTGGCGGAACCACTGCGTGTGCGCTCCCACCACCAACAGGCCTACGCTCAGCCAGAGAAAGCCGGCGACCTTGGCCGGATGTCCCAGGCCAATCCAGATCACGGCGCAGAAAAGAAAGCCGAGGACGGGAAGAATCAGGTCCGACAGAATGTTGCGCCGCTGCGTTCGCCCGTCGCCTCGCTGCTCGGCTTCCGGATGGCGCACCCAGAATTGCCAGACCACGGCCGCATTCACGCCCATAAAGCCGAGAAAGGCCCCGAAGTTCAGCAGCTCCGCGGCGAGTTCGTAGCTGATTGCCTGCGCTCCGAAAAAGGCGATCACCCCCAGCAGCGCGATGTTGATGTCGGGGGTGTTCCGTCGAGGGTGCAGACGGGCGAAGTAGCGTGCGGGTATCACATTTTCCCGGCCCATCCCGAAGAGCAGCCGCGCCGCTCCTACCTGCGAAGTGAGGCCGGCCCCGATGTTGGCGATCACCAGCAGCAGGGCGGTGGCCTTCAGCAGAAAAAGGCCGCCGACCCGTCCGGTGACGTCGATGAAGGCTGTATCCACGTTGTCGAATGTCCGGTAGGCGGGCCAGACGAGTTGGCCGAGATAGACCAGCAACCCGCCGAAGAGGCCGGTGAACAGACACACGGAAACCGCCGCCAGCAGAATGTTCCTTCGCGGATTCTTTACGTCCTCCGCCATGGTGGTGACCGAGTCGAATCCTAGGTAGGTAAGGGCGGCGAAGGAGGTCGCCGAGGCGATGGCTCCCACGTGGAAGGCTCCCGGCCGATAAAACGGCCGGATGGAAAAGAGTCCGGAGAGACCTTGCCGGAGGGCCACGTAGCGAATCGCCAGCCCGATAAACAGCAACAGGATCGCGAACATGACGACCAGCAGCAGCTCATTGGCCCGCGCCGTCGAGCGGATCCCGCGCAGGTTGAGCGCGGTGATTCCGCCGGCGAACAGGAGAGAGCCGGCGGCAAAGGGCAATCCGGGGGCGGCGCGCTGCAAGGCGAGCGTCCCGTAGATCACGCAGAAGAGCGGGATGAGCATGTAATCCAGGAGCATGGCCCAACCGGCGAAGAAGCCCAGATAGGGGTGAATGCCCCGGCTCACATACGAGTATGCCGAACCCGCCGAGGGGTAGAGCGCGGCCATGCGCCCATAACTGATCGCGGTGAGAACCATGGCCACCATGGCGGAAAGAATGGTCACCACGGCGAAGCCGCCGGACCGAGCCTCCGCCAGTCCATAGACCGTGGCCGGCGCGCTGGGCGTCACCGCGACGAGGCCGTAAAAGGCCAAGTCCCAAAAACCGAGGACCCGGCGGAAGTGCAGGATCTGGGGCGCGGCCTTGGCATCCGTCGCGGCGGCGGTCATGGCGCCATCCTTGCCGGGCTTCGCCGGAGGCCATCCCATAAGGGAAGTCCGTCGCATCCGGCCTCGTAGGATTCCATCTGCCCGAACTGGAATTCGGTCACATGCAGGCGGCGGCGCCCCGGCAGCGCAAAGGCCACGTTGGAAGGTTGCCGGCCATGCGTCGCCATTCGCTTGACCACCGCGCCATCCCGGCCAAGCACCGTCACATCTCCCTGCTCGAAGACCGCCACATAGAGCAGGCCATGCTCATCGAAGGCCATGCCGTCGGGGCCCTTCCATCCCGGCGGCGCCTGGGGGGAAATCGCATTGCCGAACAGCCGCCGCGGACCGGAGATCGCTCCGCGGCTCCATTCATAGCGGTAAATGTTTCCAGTCAACGTTTCGTTTACGTAGAGCAGTTCGTCCGGACCGAAGGCCAAGCCGTTCGGAAACAGGAGGCCGCTGTCGATCTTCGACACCTGGCCGCTCGTAGGGTCCACGCGATAGAGCCGTCCGTCGTAGGTCTGGACCGCGTAATCGGAGCGAATCCGGTTGCCGGGAGCGAAGGTTGTGATGTCCACGCCCGAATCCGTCAGATAGAGCGCCCCATCCGGCCCGAAGCACAGGTCATTCGGAAAAAGGAACGGCTCGCTGTCACACCCCGTCGCCACCACTTCACACTTGCCGTCCAGGGTGAGCCGCAGGAGGGAAGGGCGCAGGGACTCGGCCACCCAAAGGTTTCCCAAGGCGTCCACGGCCAGCCCGTTGGGCCTCCCCGTCGTGCGGATGACGGTTCTGGCGCCGCCGTCCGGGCTGAGCAACGTCACACAGCCTCGCTCGCCGGAGGCCTCCACCAGCACCCAGCTTCCGTCCGGCATGGCGACGGGCCCTTCTGGAGCCTGAAGACCGCGGGCAAAAATCATGGAATTCTCCGGCTTCAGATCTCGGCGGTCTGGCCGCCGTCGATGTAGAAGACGGCGCCGGTCACAAAGGAGGCCTCATCGGAGGCCAGAAAGAGCGCCGCATTCGCAATCTCCTCGGGCTGCGCCAGCCGGCCCATGGGGAAGGAATCGGCGAAGGCCTCCAGCTCCGTCGGATTCATGGCTCCGCGCAGCATGGGCGTATCGGTGGGACCCGGGCAAATGACATTCACGCGAATCCCCTGCCGGGCATGATCGATGGCCATAGCCCGGCTGAACATGGCTACGCCGCCCTTGGAGGCGACATACGCTACGGCGTGAGCGCAGGCGTCATGCCCGCCCACGGTAGAGGAGATGTTCACGATCGATCCGCGCCCCCGGCGGATCATTGGGGGCAGGGCGGCGCGGCAACAAAGATAGGTTCCCGTCAGATTGACGGCCATCATCCTCCGCCAGGCCGCCTCGTCCGTCTCCAGCACGGTGCCGTAAAAGAGAATGCCGGCTCCATTCAGCAGAATATCCAAACGCCCGTGCCGGGCCAGCACAGCTTCCACCATGCCCTCCACCGAGGCGGCCTGAGAGACGTCCACTTCCGTAAAGCTCGCCACCCCGCCGGCGGACCGGATCTCCTGCACCGTCTCCAGGCCGGCTTCGGCCCTGCCGTCCGCGACAACCACGCTGGCGCCCTCCCGGGCAAAGAGCACAGAGGCCGCCCTGGCGATGCCGGAAGCGCCCCCTGTCACCAGAGCGACTCGGTCTTTCAGCCTCGTAAGCCCCTCCTCGCGCCCACTCGGGCGCCAAACAGATCGTCGGATTCGACTCCATAGTCCCCCGACAGTTTGCGGTCTGGCTATAAGAAATCTACGAATGTATCTTAAAAAACCCTGAAGCCGCCGACCCCCGCGGCAATCGTGCTGTGGCAACAAAAGTTGCCGCCGATTGTCAAAGATTTCGCAGGCTTCTCTCAAATACCCTGCGAGGGAAAATGCGGTCAAACTGGCGATCCAGGCGCGGCCTTGCGCCGCCGCGGTTCAGACCCGATATGGAAGAGAGCGTATGAGACTTGCGGGAAAAGTAGCGGTGATTACCGGATCGGCCGTCGGGCTGGGAAGGGCGGTCGCCGCCCGCTTTGCCCGCGAGGGCGCGCGGGTAGCGCTGGGGGACAACAATGAGATTGACGGCAGCGCCGTGCGGCGGCAGATCCAAAGCGAGGGGGGAGCCGCGATCTTTGTGCCCACCGATATCCAGCAGGAGGCGGACGTCGCCGCGCTTCTTCACGCCGCCGCCTCGGCCTTCGGGCGCATCGACATTCTTTACAACAATGCCGCCGTCCTTTTTGCCGATCGCGACGCTCGCGCCCACGAGTTGAGCGCGGAGGTGTGGGACCAGATCATGCAAGTGAATCTGCGCGGTCCTTTCCTTTGCGCCAAATATTCGCTTCGATTCATGCTCGAGCAGGGTGGCGGCTCGATCATCAACATCGGATCGCCAACCGGACTCTACGGTTGCGCCCCGTCCCTCACCGCCTACAGCAGCAGCAAGGGCGGCGTCTTCGCTCTCACCCGGGTGATGGCGGCTGCCTACGCGCGCGACAATATTCGCGTCAACTCCATCATTCCAGGCACAATGGACACCCCCATGAACGAGTACATCCTGACCGATGGGCAGTCCCGGGAACGGTACCGGGAGGCCATCCCCCTGGGGCGGCTGGGACTTCCCGCAGACGTGGAGGGACTGGCCGTCTTTCTCGCCTCCGACGAGTCGTGTTATTGCACCGGCGGAGTCTATGCCTGCGACGGCGGCCTTACCGCCGTATAGCCTCCGCTCGCGGCCATCCGGGAGGGCCGCGGGCTCAGGCGGGAATCTCGTACCCTCGCAGACGGCTCCGCGGGACTCGCAGCGTTTACCATAAGGCAAGCGTTTCGAGACTCTTGCATGCCCCTAGACAAGTTCCTTTCAGGCATTTCCCGGTTTCGGCAAACCGTTTACCCGGAGCACCGCGCGCTTTTCGAAAAGTTGGCTCGCGGCCAAAGGCCGGAGGCCCTCTTTATCACCTGCTCCGACTCGCGAATCGATCCCTCGCTGCTGACCCAGACGAAACCGGGAGAACTGTTCATTTGCCGGGTGATCGGCAATATCGTGCCCGCGTATCCGGACGCCATCGGCGGCGTCTCCGCGACCGTCGAGTACGCGGCCGGCGTGTTGCGCGTACCGGAGATTATCGTGTGCGGCCACACGGACTGTGGCGTGATGCGCGGCGCGCTCGCTCCCGAAGATTTGCGGCAGTATCCCAGCGTGGCCGCCTGGCTGAGATATACGAAGATTGCGGAGCGCGACCGGGAGCCATCTCCTGAGACTCTTACCGCTCTGGCCGAGCGCAATATCGTCGCCCAATTGCAGAATCTGCGCACACACCCGATCGTCGCGCAGCGCCTCGAAGCGGGAGACCTGGGACTGCACGGGTGGGTTTATCACATCGGCCCGGGCGTGATTACCGCGTACGACGAGACCAGCCAGCGCTTTCTGCCTCAGGCGCCGGCCTGACTCCGGTGAAAGAGCGTCGGCGATGCGCGCCGCCATGCCGGACCATCTGCCGGACCATCCAAGAGCTTGCAGATCCGAGCCGCGCGCGCACGCCGTCGCCGGCCGCGCACGCGCCCGGCGAGCAGGCAGTCAATGCCTCATCGGCGCCTCACCGGCCATAGTGCTGCGCATTCTTCTCCGTATAGGCCGACCATTTTTCCGGAAGGTCGTCGCCGGCGAAGATAGCCGAAACCGGGCAGACCGGAACGCAGGCGCCGCAGTCAATGCATTCCACCGGGTCGATGTAGAGTTGCTCAGACTCCCCAAACTTGGCTTCATCCTTCTTGGGATGAATGCAGTCCACCGGGCAGGCGTCCACGCAGGCCGTGTCTTTGGTTCCGATGCAGGGTTCCGCGATCACATAGGTCATAGAATCGAATTCTCCAGCAGACAAAGAATGAACGTAAATTGTAGCAGGCGATCGAGACCCGCGACTCCCTTCGCCGCGGGGCTTTCCCGAGGCCCGTTGGCGTCGTCAGTCCGCAGGATCCTGGGATTGCGCGGGATTGCGCGATCAGGGAGCGGCCGCGCGCCGGGCGGCAAACTCGGTCGGTGTGGCTACCGCCTGAATATTGCGGCCGGCGAACATATCCTGAAAAAAGCGGGTCATTTCCGCGGTAAGCAGACCGTTGGTGGCAAGAACCTCCTCGCTGTCCAGGCGGAAGGGCGAGCCGTCGAAGCGGCTCACGGCGCCGCCC
>JAJYZK010000161.1 GCA_021799945.1 Acidobacteriota bacterium | reverse complement strand
CCGTCCACGAGCACCGGCGTCTCCACCGCATCCCAGTCGTGCGTATCGTGCGGAGAGACCTGGAAATCCCACACCAGCTTCCCCGTATCGGGATTGAGGGCCACGATCGTGCAGGTATAGAGATCGTCGCCAGGCCGGGCCGAGCCGTCCAGCACCGGCGTCGGGTTTCCCGTCCCCCAGTACACGAGGTTCAGGCCCGGATCGTACGTCCCGGTCATCCAGGTCATTCCTCCGGTCGTCCGGCCCGGCGTGCCCGCGGCGGGCGAGGAGTTCCAGCGCCATTGGGTGGCGCCGGTCTCCGGATCCACCGACAAGAGATACCCCTGAAGATTGTCGAAATCGCCCGAGACGCCCACCAGCACATGATTGCGGATGATGAGCGGGGCCATGGTGGTCCAGTAGCCCTTGGCCGAATCCGCCACCGCAACGATCCAGCGCACGCTTCCGTCCCGGGCGTTCAGGCAGACTAGATGCCCATCCGGGGAGAGAAAATAGAGATGTTCCCCAAGCATGCCTACGCCGCGCTGGCCGATGTGGAGGCCCTGGTTCTGAGGGTACCGGTAGCGCCAGATCTCCCGCCCCGAGCGCGCGTCCACGGCCCACAGATTGTCGGGGACCGTGAAGTAAAGAACTCCATCCACCAGCAGGGGCGACGATTTGATCCACGCCTCCGTCCCCGTCCGGAAGGTCCAGGCCAGGGAGAGCCGGCCCACATTTCGCGGATCGATCTGCGTCAGCGGGCTGTGGCGCCGTCCGGAATAATCGCCGTGATAGCCCGGCCAGGCATCGGCCGGCGGATGCAGCAGCATCCCGGCATCCACGCCCTGGGCGGCAGCCGGCAAAGGCTGCGCGGCGGCCATCGCCGCGAATAGGGCTGCAACTGCCGCCGTTGCGACAGACGGGAGCGGGGTGCGCGATCGTCTCCTATCCATCCCGACCTCTCCTTTCCTTTCGGCTCTCCGCATTCAGCGCAGCGTCTGCAGATACGCCATCAAATTGTGGATGTCGCTGTCGGTATATTTCGGAAGCAGCTCCGCATGGGCCGCGACAGGATCGTCGATCTTGTAACGAACGTCCCGGGTGCGCCAGCAGCGATACTGGCCGGACGCGTCGATCAGAGCGATGGCGAATTCGTCCTGGTACGCCAGGGCTCCCGTCACCGGCGATCCGGCGGCGGGCGTGACCGTCACCCGGGACTTGGCATGGCGGGGATAGAGCATCTGCTCTTCCAGTTTCAGCCCCTGGTAGCGCGAGGCCACGCCGGCAAGGTCCGCCGTGGGGGAGTGGCAGGCGCGGCAGCCTCCGGCCCCGTTGAAATACCTCTCGCCCGCGGCCGCGTCGCCGGTCTGCAGATCGGCCGCCTCGACTCCTTTGCGGCCGCCTGTCTGGCGGAGGGCGTCATTCCGCTGGGTATGGATAAAGGCCGCCAGACCGGCAATCTGCGGCTCGGTGAAATTGAATGCCGGCATTCCCTTTCCCGGCCGGCCGCCGCGCACCACCACCCCGATCCTGTCTCCATCCACATCCTGAGAGACCAGCAGGGAGCGGGTCAGATCGGGTCCTGTCTCCCCGCCTCCGGCATCTTTGCCATGGCAAAAGGCGCAATTCTGCTGGAAGAGCGATCTTCCGCTCTCGACCAGCTCGGGCGAATAAGACTTGGAGGCCGCGCCCGCCCCCGCTCCGCCGTCCTTGCTCGAAGCCTGCGCTGCGAAAACGGCGAGTGCGGCCGGAAGGAATATCGCGGTAAGCGCCGTCGCTGCAAGCGCCAAGCGGGTCAGGGCCGGGGCGAAAAACCTCATCTCGCAAATAGTACGCTATCCCCGGCCCGCGGAGCTTTTACCGGCCTTGCGCCCGGAACGAAGAACCGGTTCCACTCGACGAGGTCCGTCTTCGGCCAATATCCTGTTGCTTCGACCTCCAAAGCCGCTCTAAAGGACCCAGGAACCCGGAATTCCAGACCCGAGACCAGACCCGAGACCAGATCCGAGACCCATGACAGAGCCCACGCAAGAGCCATCCCAAGACCAACCCCGCGCACAGCAAGAGGCCCCTACAGAGGCGCGTACAGAAGTCCGGCCAGAATCCCCCCGCGGCCCGGCAGCCGGACGGATCTCCGTGGTTCTGCCCGACGGCTCGCAGCGGGAGTTTCCCGCAGGCGCCACCCCGTACGACGTCGCGCTCAGCATCTCTCCCCGTCTGGCCGCCGCCGCCGTTGCCGCGCGGGTGCGCACGCTCGGCCGGCCGCCCGCGCCGGCATCGGCAACCGCGGTGGATCCGGATCGGGATCAGGAATCCTCCATGTACGCCGCCGGCGACGGGGCGGACCGTCTGGTGGACCTGAAGGCCCCTCTCACCGAGGATGCCGCGCTCCAGATCCTCACGGAAAAGGATCCTGAGAGCCTGCGCATCCTGCGCCATTCGGCGGCGCACGTGCTGGCCACCGCCGTGCTCGAGCTGTATCCGGAAACCAAGCTGGGCCATGGTCCGCCAACGGACTCCGGGTTCTTTTACGACTTTTACCGCCCCACGCCATTCACTCCGGAGGACCTGGCGGCTATCGAGGCGCGGATGACGGAGGTAATCCGGCGGCGCGAGCCATTCGTCCGGGAATGGCGGCCGCGCGAGGAGGGATTGCGGCGCTTCCACCAGGACGGGGACTTCATGAAGGCGCATTTTATCGAGCGCTTCACCCGGCCGGGCGAGGAGATTTCCCTCTACCGGAACGGAGGTTTTGTCGATTTCTGCCGTGGACCGCACGTCCCGGATACGGGCTGGATCCGGGCCTGCAAGGTCACCAGCCTGGCCGGTGCGTATTGGCTCGGCGACGAAAAGAATCCGCAATTGCAGCGCATTTACGGAACGGCCTTCTTTTCGAGCAAGGAGATGGAGCAGCATTTCGCGCGCCTGGAGGAGGCCCATCGACGCGATCATCGCCTCCTTGGCAAGCAACTGGATCTGTTCTCCATTCAGGATCTGGCGGGCGCGGGCCTGATCTTCTGGCATCCCAAAGGAGCCACGGTTCGCCGGATCATGGAGGACTGGATGCGGGACGAGTGCGTGCGCCGCGGATACTCCCTGGTCTACACCCCGCACGTAGCCCGGGTGAATCTCTGGCAGACCAGCGGCCACGAAGGCTTCTATAGCCAGAACATGTTTACGCCGATGGAGCTGGACGATGCGGATTATCGGATGAAGCCGATGAACTGCCCCTTCCACATCCTGATCTACAGGAATGCTCCCCGGAGCTATCGCGATCTGCCTGTGCGCTATGCGGAGCTGGGCAACGTCTACCGCTACGAGCGCTCGGGAACCATGCACGGGCTGTTGCGGGTGCGCGGCTTTACCCAGGACGACGCTCACATCTTCTGCACTCCGGCGCAGATCGAGGATGAAGTGGTGGCCTGCATCGACTTTGCGCAGGCGGTGCTCTCCACCTTCGGATTCAAGGAATTTCAGGTGGAGCTTTCCACCTGGGAGGCCGGGGACCGCAAGAACTATGCCGGCTCGGACGAGAACTGGACCCTGGCCGTCCAATCCCTGGAAAACGCCCTGCGCCGCAAACGGATTGCCTACCGGACGATTCGCGGCGAGGCGGCCTTCTACGGCCCCAAGATCGATATCAAGCTGGTCGATGTGCTGGGTCGGCTGTGGCAGCTCTCGACCGTGCAATTCGACTTCAATCTTCCCGAGCGCTTCGATCTGGAGTATGTGGGCGAAGATGGCCAGCGCCACCGGCCGGTGATGGCGCACCGCGCTCTCTTCGGGTCGGTCGAGCGTTTCTTCGGCGTTCTCATCGAACATTACGCCGGGGCATTTCCCTTCTGGCTGGCGCCGGTGCAGGCCGGCATCGTTCCCATCGCCGAACGCCATCTCCCTTACGCCCGGCAGATCGAGAGCCGTCTGCTGGCCGCCGGCCTGCGCGTCGAGGTGGACGCGCGCAACGAGAAAATGAACGCCAAGATCCGGGACTTCACCCTGCAAAAATTGCCCTTCATCCTGGTCGCCGGGGATAAGGAATCGGAGGCCGGCGCGGTGAGCGTTCGCGTGCGGGGCAAAGGCGACCAGGGCGCGCAGCCGATCGAGGCCTTTCTCGACCGCGCCCGCGGACTTATTCAAAGCAAAGGAATCGAGCTATAAGCCGGCGGGCTGTCCGAGTTCGCGGGCTGCGGCCGATCTTCGCCGGAACCTTCAACTGGGGCTCGGCGTCAGGCAAAGGCCCGCGCAGCGCCGCGGCACAGATAACCGGCAAACGACTAATGACCGATGGAATCGGAGGGACATGAAACTTGAATTAGTCCCGCGACTTTGTCCGCTGTGCGGAAGCGCGGAGTCGAGGCTGCGGACCAAGGCCAGAATCGACGAGAGCCGGCTGACGGTTTCCGCATTCGCCTCGCGGAAATTGCCGGAGTTCATGCATCTGGCCATGGTGGAGTGCGCGAGCTGCCGCCTGCTCTATGCCAATCCCGTGCCGCGCCCGGAGACTCTGGCCCAGGCTTACCGCGAGGCGGCATTTGTGAGCCGGCCGGAATCGCGGTGCGCCGCGCTCACCTATCGGAAGCTGACGGAGGCGCGCCTGAACCTGCTTCCCGCCCGCGAGAGCGCGCTGGACATTGGCGCCGGCGACGGCGCGTTTGTGGAGCAATTGCTGGATCTCGGCTTCGCCCAAGTCGTCGGGGTGGAACCCTCCCTGGCCTCGATCGCCGCGGCCCCGCCCGCGATCCGCGGATTGCTCCGCAACGCCCTCTTCGAAGCCTCGGCCTTCCGGCCGAACAGCCTGGACCTGATCTCCTGCTTTCAAGTTCTGGAACATCTTCCGGAGCCGGCCAAAACGGTGCGGGAGGCCTACTCTCTGCTGAAGCCGGGCGGCCTGCTGATCATCGTGGCGCACGATCTCCGCGCCCTCTCCGCCCGTCTGCTGGGAACCCGCTCGCCCATCTACGACATCGAGCATCTACAGCTCTTCGACCGGAGGACGGGATCGATGCTTCTGCAAAAGGCGGGCTTCGAAATCGTCGCGATTGAGGCCGTGCGAAATTGTTATCCCCTGGACTACTGGCTGCGGCTCGCGCCGCTGCCTGCGGCCGTCAAGCCGCTGGCCGGCGCGGCTGCCCGCCGGACCGGAGCGGGAGATCTGCGCATCACCCTGAGCGCAGGCAATCTGGCCTTCACTGCGCGCAAGCCCACCGCGAGCGCATAGCGGGAGCAAGCATGCTCGATGCAACTGATTGCTAAACAGCCACTGCGTCGGCGCCCGTTGCAATGCTCGCGGGCATGGCCGGCGCCGGCTTCGCCGCGGCCCGCCGGGCGAGCGCATGCCCCACCCGGATCAGCGGCCTTTCCACGCAGTAGTAGCTGCCAACCGCGCAGGCCGCCAGGCACAGCAGGTTCACCGGCCAGCGCTCCAGGATGCCCAGCGGACGCCCCTCGGAGATATACCCGCAGAAGAACAGCATCTGCCACAGATACAGACTGTAGGAAAGCCGCCCGACCCAGCGCAGCGGAGCCCATTCCAGCATGCGGCTGATCGGCATGTTCGGGTGCAGCATGGTGCTCAGGATGAGAAACGGCGGCAGCGCATTGTCCTGCGGCCAGCTTCCAAATCTGAGCGTCAGGTAGCCGTAGAGCGGCGCGAGAATCAGGATCGCCCACCACGGCAGGATTGCGCGCATGCGCTCCCGGTTCCCCGGCCGATACAGCCATACGGCGAGGAAAGCTGGGATCAGCAGCGAATCGAGCCGGCAATCGCTGTGCGATGCCCTCCATAGAACATAGGTGGAAGGATTCAGGCCGAGACCGTATTTCACCAGCGTCCGCCAGCCTAAGACGGCCAGGATCAGCGCACCCAGCGCGCGCAAGCGCCACTTCGGCAGGCAGACCAGCAAGGCGGGGAGCAGCAGATAAAAGTGCTCCTCCACGGAGAGGGACCAAAAATGCGCGGTGAACCACCAGTTCGCGACAGGCGGCTGGAGAGTGACGGTGTAATTACGGAAGAAAAACAGGCTGCCGAGCCAGTCGAGCCTGGAGACGCGTAAAAGACCGATGAGGGCCAGAGCGGCGACGGCCAGCAGATACAGCAGCGCCGCCGGCAGGATGCGGAAGGCGCGCCGGATGTAAAAGCTCGCCAGGGAGATCCGGCCGGAGCGGCTCTCTTCTTCCAGCAGCCGGGTGCAGATGAGCAGGCCGCTGATGGCGAAAAAAATATCCACGCCGCGATCGCCATGCCCCAGCAGGCGGTGGATGTCGCGCAGCCCCAACCATTGGAAAATTTCGGGGCCGCCATGGTCGCATATAACGATTGCGACAGCGATCGCGCGCCACCCGTCGAGGGTGGGCAGGTAGCGGCTTCCGTCTTGCAGCCCTCGGGGGTCCCTCATCCCTGTCAATTCCTCCCGCGGCGGGCATCGATGCGCACTGCTGAGATCCCCGGATTCCAGAATCTCCTTCATGCCCGAGGGGTTCAATCGCCAATAAGTCGTAAGAGTCGGAGCGCTGTCGGAAGACCCGAGCCGCCAAGAGCTTGCCGATAAACAGATCCGCGGACCGTCTAAAGCCCCACCATGCTGTCGAGAAAGAATCGCCAGGATACGGGATCCGGGCGCCTTGCTCGTTGCTCCGCCGCATCTTTCAACCCGCCCCTGAGTCCTCTCATTCTAGAGCCGGCGCTGCGAGGCCGAGCCCGCCAGGCAGGGCCATGGATTCAAGGGGGTACGCGAGCAGTAAACAGAGCGGCTGCGGCCGAGGGCGCGCGACGGGGGCCGGCGCTGTCCATTCCCGCCGCTCCCCAACAAGGCCTGTGCGTGGGCTGCGGTGAGGCCTGGCGCGAGTGCGGCCACGAGGTGCGTCGGGCGTCGTCCAAGGCGCGGAGAAACGCGGGAGGCTGCCGCTTCGAATCGCGGATCAACTTAGCGACGCCAAGGTCGAAATTTTGGCGGCATTCAAGAATGGATGCTTCGCCGGCTTCCGCAAACCTGGGAGATTTTCAGAGGCCCGCTAACTGCGAACGCCGATCACGAGCAGTTCCTCGCCCTCCAGCGCGGCGGTCTCATAACCTTGCGGCTGAAAAGAATATGGCGAGCTCGCAAACTGGACTCTTTCAAAA
>JAJYZK010000160.1 GCA_021799945.1 Acidobacteriota bacterium | reverse complement strand
GGGGCCCGGGACTTCCTGGTGCCCAGCCGCCTGCACTCTGGGAACTTCTACGCGCTTCCTCAGTCCCCGCAACTCTTCAAGCAGATTCTGATGATCTCCGGCTTTGACCGTTACTTCCAGATCGCTCGCTGCTTCCGGGACGAGGATCTGCGAGCCGATCGTCAGCCCGAATTCACGCAGATCGACCTGGAAATGTCCTTTCCCGGTCCGGACGGGGTCTTTCCCGTGGTTGAGGGCCTGCTGGCGGCCGCCTTCCGCACCGCCGGGATTCTTCTGCCCACCCCGTTTCCCCGGATCACCTACGATGAAGCGATGCGCCGCTTCGGCATCGACAAGCCTGATCTGCGCATGCCGGGGCTGACCGACGCAAGACCCGCCTTCACGGAAGCAGAACTGGAGGCGCTGGGCATCGCGCCCGAGCTTCCCATTGTGCTGGTGCGCATTCCCCGGATAGGCGACCTGTCGCGGAAGGAGCGGGAGGAAAACCGCGCGCTCTTCGACGCCGGCAAAGGGGCCAAACTCATCGACGATTGGAAGCGGCTGGAAAAAGGCTTTCCGGGGGCGGTGAAGAAACTCGCGAAGCTGGCCGAAACCGAACCCGAAGATCTGCTGGTTCTGGTCGCGGGCGACGCCGCCGCCAGGATGCAGGCCAGCGACACAAAAGCCTCCGGAAGGCTCTCGGAACGGGAAATCGCCGTCTACTCGGCGGCCGGCAACTTCCGGGTGGAGCTGGCCCGCCGATACGCGGCCCGGCATCAGGCCTACGCGGCCACTTCGCAATTGGTGGAGACCGTCCTGGGCCACGAAAGCGAACCCGTCGCCGCAGCATCCGCCTTTCTCCCGATCTGGGTTACGGATTTTCCCATGTTCGAGTTCGATCCCGAGTCCGGAGGCTGGATGCCGGCGCATCATCCTTTCACCTCGCCGCACGAGGAGGATATGGACAGGCTGGTCTCCGATCCCGCCTCGGTCCGGGCGCTCTACTCTGACTTGGCGATGCACGGACTGGAGCTGGGCTCCGGATCCATCCGGATCCACCGGCAGGATGTGCAGCGGCAGATTTTTCTGGCTCTGGGAATGACGGAAGAGGAGGCAAAATCCCGCTTCGGGTTTTTCCTCGATGCGCTGGCCTACGGCACGCCCCCCCACGGAGGCATTGCGCTGGGCCTGGATCGCATCGCCATGATTTTGGCCGGCGCGCAGAGCCTGCGCGAGGTCATCGCGTTTCCGAAGACCGCGAAAGGAATCGACCTGATGGTGGATGCGCCCGCTCCGGCCAGCCCAAAACAGCTCAGGGAACTGCACCTGCAAACTTCTCTGCGCTCCTCCTAGTGTCCCGAGTCAGAAGTCCGCATAACAAAGGAACTGTCATCCTGAGCGGAGTTTGGCCGGCTTTTGGGCCAAACGGAGTCGAAGGATCTGTGGTTGTTCTGCAACGAATTTCTGATTCGCCACACTAGCTGCGTGGCTGCGGAGGCCGCTTCCAATCAATTCATCCACTTCCGGTCGTTCGGATCCCGGTTCTCATCGGGGTCGATGTAGCGGCCCTCACGGTCAAAGCGCACATCGCGGTTCTGCCTCCGCATGTACACTTCGAACTTGCGCGCGGCGCGCCGGCGCTTCCATCGGTAGTACTCGTTGCGCAGACCGTAGACCTTCTCGCTGACGGCGGCTCCGGCCCCTCGACGCGGCCCCGATCTGGCGTAGAGAAACCCCGCCAGCGCGCCGCCCAGCACGGTGAAATACGCGAGCTTTTCGCCGCCGGCAAATAAGAGGGCGACGTCGATCAGCATGTAAACAATGACCAGATACCTGGCTTTGATCGCCACTGGCAGGGGAAACATGTACATCTCGAGATCGCCGAAGAATACGGCGAAGGCGGCGAAGACCCCCATCAGCGCTCCATCCGATCCGGCGGTCATCATGCCCGGAAAGGCGCCAAATAAATGGATCCAGCAGAGAGCGCTGCCCACGGCGGCCCCGCCGACGGCGCTGAGAAAATAGGCTTCCAGCAGCCAGCGGCTTCCCTTCTCCGCCTCCAGATACGACCCAATAAACCAGAGCGCGAGCATATTGAAAGCAACATGCAGAACGCCGATATTGAGGAAGCTGTAGGTCGCAAACTGCCAGATCCAACCGTGCATCACGCTCGCGGGCGAGAGCGCGAAGAACCCGATCACCGCGGCGGCCGTCGCCGGCGCTGCGAATTGCAGGAGGAGCAGCAGGAAAAATAAAGCGACGTTCGCCCCCACCAGCCGGCTGGTGACGCCTCTGAAAGGAGGGAACGCGATGGTGGTGGGTCCGCTGCGCGGAAAACGAGGCATAGTTCCTGATCGCGTCCTTGCTAGGTTCTCGTTGCGTCCCTCTTGGGTCCCGCAACCCGCGGATTTTCCCGCGCGCGAGTCTCCGGCGGCGCGGCGCCCTTCCGCCCCAAAGTTCGCCCAACGCGTGATGGCGCCGCGCCGCCAATACCCGAGGGATTCCCCCAACGAACCCGGGACGCCAACGCGCGCGTCTCTATCATACTTGGCTGGAGCCGGGACGCGGGCGGAACCGCCGCCGCGCCGGAGGCGGCCGCAATTTTTTCACCCGGCCATAGTCATTTTCCGCGCAAAGACGTCCAACGGAGTGATCGCGACTGCAAGCGCGCCGGGAGCCATCCGCTCGCAGTCCCGCCATCGCAATTCTCAGTGTCATTCCTGGTGCTGGATGGCGGTGCTGGACGGCGGCTTGCGGCAGACGGCCGGAACCTTGCGGAACCCATCGGATTTGTCGGATGCCGGCGCGGAGCGCAAAGCCTGGTGGACAGGGATACAAAAAGAAAGGTTCCGGCGCCTCCCACGCATTGCTTCGGCTCGTCCTTTCGGCCAAGCTCCCGGGCTTCGGCCGCACTGTCCGAACCCGGCCCAATTCGCCATTTTCTTTTACTCCCCGGCGGTGGTGTGCGGTAGGATTTTCTAGGCCGATTCTACGAAGCAGTTGATGCGGAGGGCCGCTCCTCTCGAAGTGTGGTCGAGCCGCGTTGGTGGATCGAGTACAGAAATCGACGTTGAATCGGACTGTGGAGGTCGTATGGCGGTTTGCCCCGAATGCGAAAGCGTTCTCGACTTCGATGAAGACGATGTTGAGGAAGGCGATGTTGTGGTTTGCGATGAATGCGGCACGGAGTTCGAAGTTGTGGCCACAGACCCTCTCGAGCTATCCCAGAGGGGGGATGGGGGATACGAAGAGGAAGACGAGGCGGAGATTGCCGACGAGGACGAGGAATGATTCAGTTAAGGCCTCGCCAAAGGACGCCGCAAGGTAACCCGGGACGCAACCGCAGAGTATTCATCTCCAGGGTAGCCGGCGCGCTCGCGATGGCCTTCCTGATGGCGGGCGCCGGCGCGGGCCGGCCCCTGGGCCTCGCCCAGGAGATCGCCGGCAGAACGCGAGTCGTCCAAGGCATCGTGTACGACGCAGCAGAAAAGCCGCTGGCGAACGCGGTGGTCTATCTGCGCAACCAGAAGACCATGGATGTCGAGACCTACATTACGGGCAAGGACGGACGGTACCGCTTCGGGGAACTCGGCTCGGACAACGATATGCAGGTGTGGGCGGCCTTCCAAGGCGGCAAATCGAAGACCAGAACCATCAGCTCCTTCGACAGCAAGCAGCAGTTTATATTCGATCTCAAGGTCGCCTCCCCCAAGTAGATCCCTCCCCGCTCCGCGAAGGTCCTGCGAGCATCCCCCTGCGAGCATCCCTCGGATGGGTGGAGCCGAACCCGCGTCCGCAGAGCCGCACGACCGCAGAAACGAGCTCCGGATGAGCAGATGAGCGATTGCGATCGGAAGACTTCGGGCCGGCAGTTGGGGATCCGGACTATTTCCAGCCCGGAAGTTCGAACCGGGATAGCCGGCATCCGGGACAGCTTGCATTCTGGAAATCAAGGATTCGATTCCGGCCTGCGCCGGGTTTCCACCGGGCGGGCGCGCGGGCGCGCCTCGCTCAGTCGTGCTCGAACCGCTTCCAGTTCACCAGATCTCCCAGAGTGGAGGTGGAGCTGGAGACCGGTTGCTTGTAAGCCTCGACGTCGGCTCGGCTGGCCTCTTCGCCCACCGCTCGCAGGCTGAGGCCCACTTTTTTCTCGTCCTGGTTCATCTTGATGATTTTGAAGTCATGCTCCTGCCCAGCCTCGAGCTTGACCGGCTGACCGTGGGCGTCCGCGGCCTCCGAGACATGGCAAAGCCCTTCAATGCCTGCGGCGATCTCCACAAAGGCTCCGAACTGCGCGGTCCGCAGCACTTTGCCGCGCACCACATCTCCAACCCGGTGTTGATCGAAGAAAGTCTCCCAGACATCGGGCTGCAACTGCTTGATGCCGAGCGAAAGCCTCCGGTTTTCGGCCTCCACGCCGAGAACCACGGCGCGAACTTTTTCACCTTTTTTTAACACTTCGGAGGGATGCTTGACTCGCTTGGCCCAGCTCAGGTTACTGACGTGGACCAGGCCGTCGATTCCGTCTTCAATCTCGATGAATGCGCCAAAGTCCGTCAGGTTTCGAACCCGGCCCTCGACGATGGCGCCCGCCGGATAGCGCTCCGAAAGGTGCTCCCAGGGATTTTCAAGAAGTTGCTTCATGCCCAGGGAGATGCGCCGATCCGCGGGGTTCACGCTCAGAACCACCGTGTCTACCTCGTCGCCCGGCTTCACCAGTTTCGAAGGATGCTTCATTCTCTTCGACCAGGTCATTTCCGATACATGCACCAGGCCTTCAATGCCCTGTTCCAGCTCCACAAACGAACCGTAATCGGTGACGCTGAGCACCCGGCCGCGCACCCGGGCGCCCACCGGATAGCGCTCCGCCGCGTCCAGCCAGGGATCGGGGGTGAGCTGTTTGAAGCCCAGGGAGACGCGCTGCTTTTCGCGGTCGAATCGGAGCACCTTCACCTGAATTTCGTCGCCCACATTCACCAGATCGCGTGGATGGGTGAGACGGCCCCAGGACATATCCGTGATGTGCAGCAACCCGTCGATGCCGCCCAGATCGACAAAAGCCCCGTAATCGGTGAGATTCTTGACGGTGCCGGTGAGGATCGCCTCCTCTTCCAGATGGGCGAGGGTCAGGGAGCGTTTGGTGGTCTGCTCTTCTTCGAGCAGTTCCTTGCGTGAAACCACGACATTGCCGCGTTTTTTGTTCAATTTGATGACGCGGACGACGATCGGCTGGCCGATGTAGCCATCCAGGTTTCGCACCGGGCGTATCTCAAGCTGGGAGCCGGGCAGGAAGGCCTTGATGCCGATATCCACCGTCAGACCGCCCTTCACCCGACCGAGGACCGTGCCGGACATCGGGGTCTTGTCCGCGGCCGCCTTTTCAATCACGTCCCAGACGCGGCGGCGCTGGGCCTTGTCGTAGCTGAGAAGATAGCCGCCTTCGGCCTCTTCCCGCTCCACCACCACCTCCACCGGGTCTCCGGGGTGAAGCTTGGACTGGCCGGTGTGGTCCGTCACCTGCTCGATGGGAATGAGACCCTCGGATTTCAAGCCCACATCGACGACCACGTGCTTGTCGGTCAGCTTGACGACCGTCCCCACGACCACATTGTCGTCGTATGCCTGCGCGGCGGCCTCCGCCGCCTGCTCCCGATCGAAAGACTCCAGTGCGGCGGCAAAGTCCTCCATGCCCGCCAGATCGGGCTCCTCTCCGGATGTTCGGCCGGCCGCGTTGCGGGTCAGCAGGAGCGTCTCCGGGTTATCGAGCTGCACGTGGGTTTGGTCGGCGGGAGAAAGATCCTCCGCCGCGACTGTCGGCGCTGGGGATTCCAATTGGGTGTTCAGGGGTTCGCTCTCGGTCTGTTCGGGATTAAGGACGTCTGCCATCACTGCCAGCTCCGGACTGTCGGTCGGCGGCCTTCCACTACTCCGCCACCACGGGTGTCGGCCCGCGACGCAACCAGGAGCTCAACCAGGAGCCTGCGCTGACTGCGGTCAGGTTTCGGGCTCTGACGCCTACAGCACGACTCGCGGAGGTCCGCAATGCGACATTCCGCGACATCGGGCGCCGCTCCGGACTTCTTCGCCGTCCTGCGCGCCAATCGATTTGACGGAGAAAGACAGCGAGTGCGGAGCAGGCCGTTTGGCCGCAGGGCACTTCGTCGATCTCCGGTCGGGAATATCCGGCAGGCAGGAATCAGCGAGAGCGGCGTTGGGGGGAACTCACGCCGAATCATCCGCGCAGTCCCTTCGTCGTAACTATACCAACCGCGCAGAAATCGTGTCAACGAAAAGACTGTCGCGAAGGCATTCGCCATCCGCCTCCCGCCCTGCGGCTTTCCACGCTGCTCCGAGCACTCTTCGCTGCATTCTCCAGGCATTTTCCATGCGCTTCCGGTCTACTCGCCGCCCATCCGCAGCCTCACCGGCCGAGCCCCCTATCCGTATACTGGAGGCAGCGTGGACTACCTCTGGACTCCCTGGCGCTACGCCTATCTCGCCGGACCGGATCGCGGCGCTCGGCCGGGCGTACCCCAAGCGCTGGCCGCCTGGCCGGGAGACGCCCACTGCGTATTCTGCAACCTGGTCGCCGCCGCGGACTATGCCGTGGAGCACGGGATGAGCGCCGAGCAGGCCGACCAGGCGGCCAATATCGTGCTGCGCTCTGAAAAAATGTTCGTTTGCCTCAACTCCTTTCCCTACTCCACCGGGCACCTGATGATCGTTCCCTACGCACACATCGACGAGTTGGCCGCGCTCGACCCCGTCGCCTCCCTGGAGATGATGTCTCTGGCGCAATCCGCAGAGAGGGTTCTCCGCCAGACCTACTCTCCGCAGGGGCTGAACCTGGGCCTCAATCTCGGCCAGGCCGCCGGGGCCGGGGTAACCGGACACCTGCATCTGCACGTGCTGCCACGCTGGATCGGCGACTCCAACTTTATGACCGTGGTGGCCGAAACAAGGGTGCTTCCGGAGGCGCTGGAGGTTACCTGGAAGCGCCTTCGCGACGGCTTCGCGGCTCTGGAACGCTAGGAGCCTGTTGAAGCGCCGTGCGGCTCACTCAGGCGCCGGCTCATCGGAACTCTCCTCCGATGTGGCTACAAGATCGGCGGGGAGCTGCTTTTGGGGTTTGACTCCCAGGCCGCGCAGCATTTCCGCCTGGCGGAT
>JAJYZK010000159.1 GCA_021799945.1 Acidobacteriota bacterium | reverse complement strand
CGCCTTCCTGGATGGAACGGCTCCGGTGGAAACCTGCGATCACGCCAACGGAGATCAGAGAAATATTTTCCAGAGAATCTTCGGAATCGGAGGCCAGGCCTCTGTAAGCCCCAACTTGCCCGCGGCGACTCTCGCGCCCGCCGCCGGCCCCACGAACTCGCAGGCCGCAACCAACGCGCCGGCGAACGGAAGCGATCAGGCCCCCGATGCCGGGCAACCGAAGAAAAAGAAGGGGTTTTTCAGCCGCATTTTCGGGTCATTCAAGGGAGATCAGAATAAATCCGGCAAGGACCAGCCGGCCGGCGGGCAAACGCCACCGCAATAAAAACACAGGGGAGCAGGGCTGGAGAGATCGTCGTCTCGTCGTCTGTTTGCTCGCGTCTTTGTCCGCGTCCTCAGCAGACTGACGCCCGCCTGCCAGCGGGACGACGCGCCCACTGCAATCCGGAAATGCCAGAAACCCGGCGACGCCCGCCGCGGCGCAAATCCGTCTCCGCGGCAGGCGCCCGGCAAAGACGCCGTTCGGCTCGCCGGCAGATCAGGGAACCGGCTGGACCACCGAGATGGCGTGATTGCCGTGGGTGATGGCCGCCTCGCAGGTGGGTTGCGGCTGCGCCTTGAAGGGCGAATTCTCCACCGCGGATAGAGCGCCGGTGTCCGGATTCAACGCGACTCCGGAGACGGTGTCTCCCAGATAATTCGTGGTGTAGACATACCTGGCTTCGGAGGGCTCCACCAGGATGCAGTCCGGCCCCGTATCCACCGCGTAAGTCCCACTCCCCGAGGTCTGCGTCGCATTTCCGGTGGATAAGTCAATATCGTAGGAGCTGATATCGTTGGAGTTGTAATTGGCGACGTAGAGATAATAGCCGCGCGGCTCCACCGTGACCGCATCCGGAAACTGGTCCGTGGCGAAAGGAAGCTGCATCACCAGCAGAGTTCCATCGGTCTGAATGAGGAAGCCGACCAACTGATTGGAGGCTCCGTCGGTGACGTACATAAAGCGATTGGTGGGGTCGCTGGCCAAGGCGTTCGGCAATACTCCCACCGGATAAGTTCCCAGCGGACTGACGCCGCCGCTGGCCGTAATTTGATACGCCGCGATGGTCGCGTCGTTTTCATTCACCACATACAGGTACTTGCCGTTCTTCAACACGTTCACGCCGACAGGATTGTTTCCCAGTGGGAAGAACTGGTTCTCGCCGTTGGGCACGGGAATGCAGGTGCCGCCACCCACGCCCAGCAATCCATCGACGCCGATCGGCATCACCACCAGGGCGCCCGGGCCGGGAACATTGGTGCTGTAATTGGGCGCATAGGTTTCCACGATATAGAGAAATGTGCCGGCCGGGTTTACCGTCAACTGCATGGGGTAGCTGCCGGGCAGGTTGCAGGTCCGCTGCGGATAAAGCTTGCCGTCCGTGCCGGTGGCATAGTCTACGACCGTGTTGTCGTCGTGGTTGATCACATAGGGATACTTGCCGTTCGGCGTCGTGGCATCGGCAACCGGGTTGCGTCCGCCGGATGGGTACGGTCCGTCCGGAAGCTCCTCGAGAGCCCCCGCCATGCTATCGACCAGATAGGCGTCGATCTGACCGGGATTCCGTGCGGAGGAGGTCACATAGAGAAAATCGATCGTATTGCTGGGTGCACAGGCGGTCATGCCCATTGCAGCAGCCACGGATGCTACGGAGGCCAAAGCAATCCGGCCTAATTTCCTAAACTTCATGTGCTTCCTTCATCCTGGCCCAAGCGGAACATGGAACAGGGCTGCATCCCGCAGCGGAACGAAATGGTGAAATTTGTGGGATTTCCCTATGCATTGTAAAAGCCGGCTGCCTCTCGCAGTTTAATCATTTTTGCGTGGAGGGACCGGAGAACCGGTCCCTCCACGCAGTCCCACATTTAGAATAGCGCGGCGCTCGCCGCGCACCACGTGGGCTGTCCCACCGTCGTGATCTGCGGAAGCTCCCGCAGCGGCGTCAGCGTTCCCGCTTGTATGTCGATCACCGCTCCGGTCACCGTGCTGTCGGTATAGTTCGCGGTATACAAGAATTGATTCGAAGGGTCCTCCAGAATGCACCGCGGCGACGCCCCCGCGCCAAAAGGAACGGGAGAGGCGATGGGCGACAGCCGGCCGGTCACCGGGTCGATGAAGAACGCGCTTACGGAGCCGGTAGGGCTGGTTTGCGTAAGGTTCGGCCCATGATTGGCGACGTAGAGAAACTTGCCCGTATGGTCCACAAGCATGGTGTCCGGGTTGGCTGTCGTCCCGGTGTTGGGCACCGCGCCCCCGGGCAGCGACAGCAGGCCTCCGCCCGTGCTGACCGTGTAGGGAAAGATCTGCCCGGCGTTGGCGCCATTTTCCGCATCGAGGATGTACACATATCTCGACGTCGCGAAGATATATGTCATCTGGATCGCGCCCGTGGGAAGCGGCGTATTTTGCGTGAGCGTCAATTGCCCGTTGTTCTGCTGGTAAATAAAGACCGCCTGATGAGGATCGGCCGCCGTGCCGCTGCCGCCCTCCAGCGTGTAAAGGTAAAGTCCGCTGGGAATCAGGTAAAAATTGATCGGTTTGCTCCCCACCGGAAAGTAAGGGATGTCTTTCCCCTGGGAGTTCCTGACCTGCAGATTGGTGATGACCGAAAGTCGTCCCGTCAAGGGATCGATGTTGAAGGCGCTGATGTCGCCGCAGGCGGAGGCCGGGTTGGTGCGCACATATCCGGTGCAGGTGGTGGGATCGGGGGCCTGCGCGTCCAGCACGAAAAGGTGGGAGCCATCGGAATCCGCCACCATGGCGATCGGGTAGTTGCCGGAACTATAGTAGGTCTGCTGAAAGCTCAACCCACCCTCGCCGCCAATGGTGTAGAGCGAGATATTCGCGCCCGTTTTCGCCGGCGGCGTGTTCGGCGGACAGACGAACTGCGAAGATCCGCCGCAGCCCGCGTTGAGCACATACAGATACTGGCCGGAGACGCCGATTGCGATCTGAACCGGGTTCATTCCTCCCGTACCGGTTGGCGAGTTTTGCGTCTGGACCAGATCGCCCAGGTTGCCGAAGATCCGATACGCGCCGATCTGGTTATATTCGTTGCCCGTAACGAAAAAGTAGCCGGCGGTATAATTTGTGTAACAGGAAGTCACCCACAGGCTCGTCCCGAGCGATACGGCCAAAGCCAGAACAATCCGGCCCAGTCTTCTAAAGTTCATGAGTTTCCTTCATCCCGGCTCTGGTGCTACGCCTAGGGCTGCATCTGCAGCAGTGCGTTCTTGATTGTGGTCTTGGCAATCATTGTAAAAGCTGGCGCGGCTTTCGGCTAGCAGCCCAAACGGAATCTCGGCGACGCCGGAGAGTGCGCCCGCAGAACCGGCCTCGGAGGCGGATCCCGCAAGCGCGGGCCACGGCGTGAATCCACATCCACCACCGGCTTCTAGAAGACCTTCACGCGGAAGGTGAGATACTTTTTGGGATTTTGCCGCATAGCCGCAACCAGCGTGCGGGTCTCCGTGATCGTCTGATCGAGATTATTGTAGACCGAGGGATTGCGCACAAGCTGGCCCAGCGTCCCCTGCCCGCTGTCGATGCGGTTCAGGAGCGAATCCAGCCGGTCGACGGCATCCCGCAGCCGAGCGGCGAACTGGGGATCTTTGGCCATCACCCCCAAGCCGCCTCGGCCGGCGTTGATGCCGGCGATCAGCACCTTGATCTCGGACGCGGATTGGCTCAGATTGTCGGCCAGCGTTTCGTCCTTCAGCAATTTGCCGATCGTTCCTTTGCCGGAATCCACTTCCGTGGCGATTTTGTTCAGCCGGTCCACCGTGTCATTGGCGCGGTTGTACAGCGTATCGTCGTCGATGAGCTTGCCGATCGATCCCCGGCCGTTGCCGATTTCGTTCACGATCTGCGATATCTGGTTCAACGTCAGAATGGCCTTGTTATAAAGCGCCGGGCTATTCAGCAGCGCGCCCATAGAACCGTTTTTGGATGTCAACGCATCCGCGATCTGATCGACCTTTGCCAGAATTGCATTGAGCTGCTGGATCGTTCCCTGACCCGATTTGATCACATCGGAGAGATTCGGGGTTGCGGTGGTCTGAAGCTCGGCCTGGTCCTGCACGACGGGGCCGGTCGCCGACTTGCCGTCGATATCGACCACTGTGTCCCCCAGCACCCCCACCGTCTCCAGGCTCGACCGGCAATCGGCCCGCACCAGATTCCGATTTTTCTCCCCGATCTTCATCACCACCTCCACCGGGGTGTCCTTGTGGTCGGGGGCGATCCGGATTGCCGTCACATTGCCGATGGTCACCCCTTCCAGCTCCACGGGAGCGCCGACCTTCAACCCCGCGGAATTCTCGAAATAGGACCGGAGAACGATTTTCCCGCCCAGCAGCCCGCCGGTGCTATCGGACATGAGGAAGATCAGGGCGGTGAGAGCCGACAGGGCGACGATCACCAGAACGCCCACCTTGAGTTGCGACCATTGCACCTCCTGCCGGCTTGGCACAGAAACCCCCGAGACTTGGCGTTACATGCAATCCAGAGCAATCTTGGTGCGGCAAGCTTTCCCTGAGAATATCAAATCGGCCGCCGCGCGATAGTGGGGTCGGCGCGCCCACCCGTTTATCCGCAATCGCCATTCCGGTCCGTTTCAATCCTCCATCACCACCATGGCCGCGGCCAGCGTTCTGGTATGCGTCAAGGAGAGCGCGATTCGGCGCACGCCCAACTCAGCGGCGCGCTCCCTGGCCCGCCCGGAAAGCTCTACGGCGGGAGGACCGTCCTGGGATTTCGTCACCTCGATCTCCCGCCACCCAGTTGAATGCCGGATCCCAGCGCCTTCGCCGCCGCCTCCTTGGCGGCGAACCGCGCCGCGAAGCTCTCCGCGCCGGCAATTCGGGCTTGGCAATAGGCGATCTCTCCTTCGGTATAGACGCGCCGCAGAAACCGCTCCCCGAACCGCGCGATCGACTGCGCGATTCGCTCCACTTCGACCAGATCGATTCCCGTTCCCAGCAGCATCTGGAACACGGTACCACGGGCACGCCGTCCGGAGGCCGCAATGACTCGGGCGCGTCACCGAAGTACCGGCGGGAAGAGGAGAGATTGGCGATCCGCGGCGCAAGCCCGCGGCGGATCGCGCCACAATGGAGAGCGTGGAGCCAGAACTTTATCTTTCCGCCAGCCTGCACCGGAGCCAGCCGGGAGCCTTGTCCGAGCTGAGCCGCGGCATTCCCGGATGCGGGGCCTGGATCCGCAGCCGGGAATACCTCGACTCTGATCGGCTGCGAGTCGTCATCGAGTTTCCGCGCGAGCTCTCGCCGGATGTCTACGGCGCGCTGGTGGGCGCGGGTCTGGAACTGAGCCAGGATTCGCACCTTCTGCTGACGGATCTCTGCCGGTGTGCGCCTTATTTTCGCCAGGGCTCCGAGCTGGCGCGGACGGAGACCGCGGTCTTCCAGACCCCTGACGCGGCGAAGGACGACGACCGCGTCGAGACGGAGGAACCGGCCAGCGAAACGGCGGACCACGAACGCGGGAATCCGGCGGCCGTCCGCACTGCGCGAAAGCCGGTGATTCGAGTGCAGCTTCAAATCGCCCTCGGCGCCGCCGATCTGGGCCGTTCGCCCTTCCTGAATGCGGAGCTGAATCCCATCTGACCCGGATCGTCTGCGGTCAAGAGCGGCGGCGCCCCTGAGGGCGCGCTCGGAACCGGCCATCGGAGCCTTCCCGCCCCGGCGGCAGGCTCCGCCGCGCGCCGTCAACCGGCTTCCACCAGTCCATAACTTCTCCTCCAGGACTCCCGCAGCCGGCTCCAGACGGCGGCCTTTTCCTGCTCTCCACCGCCTTGGCCGGCGGCGAAGGCGGCGGCCCTCTCCTTGGCCATCTCCAGCAATTCGCGATCGCGCGCCAGGTTCGCCACCCGGAAGGCGGGCAGTCCGGTCTGCCGGGTTCCAAAAAATTCCCCTGGCCCGCGCATCCGCAGGTCCAACTCCGCCAGCTCGAATCCATTCCGGGTGCGCACCATCGCTTCCAGTCTCTCCTCGGCTTGGGCGGAGATTCGTTCTCCGGTCATCAGAACGCAATAGGATCGGGCCGAGCCCCGGCCCACGCGGCCCCGAAGCTGATGCAACTGGGCCAGGCCGAAACGCTCCGCATGCTCAATCACCATGACGGTTGCATTCGGCGCATCCACCCCCACTTCAATCACCGTAGTCGCAATCAGCACGTCGATTTCGCCGCGATGAAAGCGGCGCATCACAATCTCCCGTTCGTCGGCGTCCAGCCTGCCGTGCAGCAGCCCCAGCCGCAGTCCCTGGAGCGCGCCGCGGCGCAGCTCGCCATACATCTCGGCCGCCGCGCGCAGGGGCGGGCTGGCGAACAGAGCGCCGGAGGTCTTCCTCCGGGGACGCGGGGGCTCCGGCTCAGCCGGAGGCGCAAAGTCCAGCTCCGGCCGATCCTCCTTCGCTCCTTCGATCACCGGATACACCACGTAGGCCTGGCGGCCCTGCGCAACCTGCCGCCGGACCATCTCCCAAACCTCGGCCGCCCGCTCCGCGGAGATCCGGCGGGTGACGATCGGCGAGCGCCCGGGAGGCAGCTCGTCGATCACGCTGCATTCCAGATCCCCGTAAAGGGAGAGCGCCAGAGTTCTCGGAATCGGCGTCGCGGTCATCACCAGAAGGTCGGGCTCCGCGGCATTCGGCTTTTTCATCAACCGAAACCGCTGCAGCACGCCGAAGCGGTGCTGCTCATCGACCACCACCAGACCAAGATTGGGAAAAATCACGCTCTCCTCAATCAGGGCGTGGGTGCCGATCACCAACTGCGCCTCGCCTCGCGCGATTTTTCCCCGATTCTCCCGCTTTCTGTCCTGATCGAGCGACCCGGTCAGAAGCACGACCCGGTAGGGCTTCTGCGCCCGCTCCAGCAGTTTGCGCGCGGCCAGAAAGTGCTGCGTGGCCAGAATCTCGGTAGGGGCCATGAGCACGGCCTGCAAGCCATTCTCGATGGCCACCAGCATCGCCTGCAGCGCGACGATGGTCTTCCCGGATCCGACATCGCCTTGCAGCAGGCGCCGCATGGGCTGCGGCTTCCGCATATCCGCGACGATTTCAGCCAGAGCGCGCTTCTGCCCCGGCGTCGGATGGAAGGG
>JAJYZK010000158.1 GCA_021799945.1 Acidobacteriota bacterium | reverse complement strand
ATCCAGGCCGGGCAGGGGCAGGCGCCCGAGGCGCGGAAGCTCTTCTCGGCCGCGCAGCTCCAGGAACAGCAGCTCGGCTATCACGAGCCGCCCCTCTACATACGCCCGGCGAGCGAAACCGCCGGCGCCTCCTGGCTGGCCGCCGGCAATTGGAGCGCGGCGGAAAGCGCGTATCGGGAGGCGCTGCTGGAACGGCCCAATTCCGGATTTCCTCTCTACGGAATCGCGCTGGCGGAGGAAGGATCCGGCCAAATCGCGGCAGCCGCCGTGGCCTATCGCAATTTCCTCTCCGCGTGGCGAAGCGCCGATCCCGATCTGCCCCAGTTGCAGCATGCCCGGGAATTTCTAGCCGCGCATCCGGGCGGCGCCGCGCGAGTTATGATGCGGCCATGAAGCTCACCGGAAACACCATCCTCATCACGGGCGGCGGCTCGGGCATCGGCCTGGGCCTGGCCAAGGCCTTTTCAGCCTTGGGCAACAAAGTTGTGATTGCCGGACGCCGCAGGCAGGTTCTCGACGCCGTCACGGCGGCCAACCCGGGAATCTCCGCCATCCCCTTCGACATCGAAAAGCGCGAGAGCATTCGCCCCTTCGCCGACAGGGTGGCGAAGGATTTCCCGGATCTGAACGTCCTGATCAATAACGCCGGCATCATGCGGATCGAAAGGCTGCTGGCTCAGCCGAAGGATCTGAGCGACGCCGAATCGATCGTGGCGACCAACCTTCTCGGCCCCATCCGGCTCACCGCCGCGCTGCTGCCGCTGCTCGCCAGGCAGAGCCGCTCCACGATCATGAACGTGAGTTCCGGATTGGCCTTTCTTCCCCTGGCGATCACTCCGACCTACTGCGCCACCAAAGCCGCCATCCACTCCTATACGGAGTCTCTTCGGTATCAGCTCCAATCCACGCCGATCGGGGTGATCGAGCTCATTCCTCCGTACGTGCGGACGGATCTGCTGAACGGGGCCGAGGATCCTCGGGCCATGCCTCTGGAGGCATTTGTCGCCGAAGTCATGGAGATTCTCCGGACGCAGCCGGAGGCGCAGGAGATTTGCGTCGAAAACGTGAAGCGGCTGCGCTTTGCCGCCGAGGCCGGCGGATATGCCGCTCTCTTCAAGGGCTTGAACGATGCATTTGCGGGCGCAGATTGAGGCATCGCGGGCAGGGTTGCAGGCGCCCCGCCCACGCGGTCACCGCAGCGCCGGATCGCCGACTTCCGTGTCGATCCCCAGTTCCACCAGCGCCTGCCCGGCCCGGGCTGCGTCGAACTTGCCTTCGCGGGCCAGCCGCGAGAGCGTAGCCGCGACGATGGACTCCGCATTCACCTCAAAGTGCCGGCGCAGATATTCCCGGTTGTCGCTGCGTCCGAAGCCGTCCGTGCCGAGCGAGACCAGACGGCCGGGCAGCCAGGGCGCAAGCTGATCGGGGATGGCTTTCATGTAATCGCTGGCGGCGACGATCGGACCGTTCGCCCCGGCCAGCGCCTCCAGAATGTAGGGCGGCTTCTCCGGCTGGGCGGGATGCAGCCGGTTCCAGCGCTCCTGGCCCAGCGCCTCGCGCCGGAGCTGGTTGTAGCTGGTCACGCTCCACACATCCGCGGCCACTCCGTACCGGTCGGCCAGAATCTCCTGCGCCCGCAGCGCCTCATTGAGAATGGGACCGCTGCCGAAGAGCTGCGCCACGGCATTGCCTCCGGCGGCGGCCCGGAACCGGTAGATTCCCCGCACAATTCCCTCGCGCACCCCCTCCGGCATGGCCGGCATCGCATAGTCTTCGTTGTACATGGTGATGTAGTAGAAGACGCTCTCTTCTTTCTCGTACATGCGCCGGATGCCGTCCTGAAGAATGACCGCCAGCTCGTAGACGTAGGCCGGATCGTAACTCACGCAGGTGGGAATGGTGCTGGCCAGCAGGTGGCTGTGGCCATCCTGATGCTGCAATCCCTCGCCCAGCATGGTGGTCCGGCCGGCCGTGCCGCCCATCAGGAAGCCGCGTCCGCGGGAATCGGCAAAGGCCCAGGCCATATCGCCGGTTCGCTGGAATCCGAACATCGAGTAATACATGTAAAAAGGAATCGCGGGAATTCCATAGTTCGAATACGCGGCGCCCGCGGCGGTGAAGGAGGCCATGGCCCCCGCCTCGCTGATTCCCTCCTCCAGAATCTGTCCGTCGGACTCCTCGCGGTAATACAGCAGCATGTCCAGATCGTGCGGCTTGTACTTCTGCCCCTCGCTGGCGTAGATGCCCACCTGGCGGATGGCCGACTCCAGGCCGAAGGTTCGCGCCTCATCCGGCACGATGGGAACGATCAGCTTGCCGATGGCCGGATCCTTGAGCAGGCGCCGCAAAATGCTCACGAAGCCCATGGTGGTGGAAATGGCGCGTCCCGCGGAGCCGGAGAGCCACTCGTTATATTCTTCGAGCGGCGGGGCGTGGAACTCGATGGGCTGGATCGAGCGGGTAGGCAGATACCCCCCAAGCCGGCGGCGGCGATCCTGCAGGTAGACAATCTCCGGGCTGTCGGGCTGCGGCCGATACGGAGCCGCCTGTTTCGCCTGCTCCGGCGAAACAGGGATGTTGAAGCGCTTGACGAAATCCGCCATGGCCTGGTCGGTCAGCTTCTTTTCCTGGTGCGAGGCGTTGCGGGCCTGCGTGCCGCCCATTCCGAAGCCCTTCACCGTTTTGGCCAGAATCACCGTGGGCGCGCCCTGATGCCCGATGGCCCGGGTAAAGGCGTTATAGATCTTCACCGGATCGTGGCCTCCGCGCAGCAGCTCGGAGAGCTTCCGGTCGCTCATATCCGCCACCAGCTCCAGCAGCTCCGGATATTTGCCGAAGAAGACCTTGCGCAGATACTCGCCGCTCTTGGCCTTGAATGCCTGATAATCCCCGTCCACGCATTCTTCCATGCGTTTGAGCAGCAGTCCGGTATGATCGCGCTCAAACAGGCGGTCCCACTCCGAGCCCCAGATCACCTTGATGACATTCCATCCGGATCCGCAGAAGATGGCCTCCAGCTCGTCGATAATGCGCTTGTTGCCGCGCACCGGACCGTCCAGACGCTGCAGGTTGCAATTCACCACAAAGATCAGGTTGTCCAGCTTTTCGCGGGAGGCTACGCCCAGAGCGCCCAGGGTCTCCACCTCGTCGGTTTCGCCGTCTCCGACAAAGGCCCAGATTTTTCGCGGAGTCTTCTGGAGCAGGCCGCGATTCTCCAGATAGCGCATGAAGCGCGCCTGAAAGATCGCGTTCAGGGGGCCCAGCCCCATCGAAACCGTCGGGAAACGCCAGAAATCCGGCATCAGCCAGGGATGCGGATACGAGGAGAGGCCGGGAGCGCCGCGCAGCTCATGCCGGAAATGGAGCAGCCGGTCCTCGTCGAAACGGCCCTCCAGATACGCGCGCGCGTACACGCCGGGCGAGGCGTGCCCTTGAAAGTAGATGAAATCCCCGGGCTGGTCTCCATACGTCGCACGGAAGAAATGATGGAAGCCGACTTCCAGCAGCGTAGCCAGCGAGGAGTAAGTCGCGATGTGGCCGCCGATTCCCGCATCCTTTTTGTTTTGCGCATGGACCATGGCCATGGCGTTCCAGCGCAGAAGGCTTTCAATCCGGCTTTCTATGGCCCGGTCGCCGGGATAGGGCAGCTCCCGATGCTTGGGGATGGTGTTCAGATACGGAGTGGTGAGCACTCCGGGAGTGGGAATGCCGGCCTCCCGCGCCCGCTGCCGCAGCGCCGCCAGCAATTCCGCGGCCGCCTGCGGGCCCTCCCCCACTACGACATCGTCGAACGCCTCAATCCACTCCGCCGCCTCCGCGGAGATTTCGGCCCCTGATACGCGCTCCACTTTTGCTTCCATATCTCTCATTTTCCAGTATTTTTTTGTTGAAAGGAATGGGCCCCCTGCGGGCGGAGGCGGCGGCGCCGGAGCAGCGGAACGCCGCGCCCCGGGCCGGCGAAGGCGCCGGAGTCGAATTGAAGGGATGGGCTAGGCCACGCCGGGGTGGACCATGCCGGGGTGAAAGCGGCAAGATCCGAGGTGGCGCGAAGCCAACCCGCCCGGATGGCGGATCCCGTTTGCTCGGGCCACGTCGTCGATTTGCCTCCACCCCAGCCGGTCAACGTCACTTTTCAGTATACCGGCGATTTCGTCTACTTCCTCGGCCCCTTTTTCTCCTCTGGATCGGGGCCACATCGGAGCGGAGCTAAAATATTCGCCGGAGGTTCCGCCCGCCTGCCGGCGTTTCTTTATTGCGGGTGGTTCGTCGCGTGTGCGAATGAGATGCCGCGCTCTCCCGTACAGGGACAACGGTGGATGTGGACGGGAGCCCATGATTTTTCCATGACGAATTTTGTAGAGTGTTTATCGGGGCGCGCCTGCATTCGAGCGCTGCGAGTCTCCGCCTGCCTTGCCCTCATTCTTGCGATCACCTGGGTAGCCTTTTTTGCGGTGCAGGTCAACCCGCTGATTGTAGGTTTTACCTATGTGCTCGCCATCCTGGTCGTGGCTGCGCGATGGGGTCTGGTGGAATCGCTGGCGACTTCCGTGGCGGCGATGCTCTGCCTCAACTATTTTTTCCTGCCGCCCATTCGCTCGCTCACCCTCGTCGATCCGCAAAACTGGGTGGCCCTTTTCGTCTTTATGGTGATCGCAGTCACCGCCAGCACGCTGTCTTCCAGTGTGCGGCAGCGTTCCGCCGAGGCGCAGGCCCGCACAGTGGAAATGGAGAGTCTTTACCAATTGAGCCTGTCCTTGATGCTCGTCGATACCACGCGAGATATCGGACCGCAGATCACCGAACACATCAAAACGCAGTTCAGCCTCCAGGCGGTCGCGTATTGCGACGGGTTGACGAGGGAGATTTCTTTTGCCGGAGAGGAAACACAACGGTTCGATCAGGAGACGTTGCGCACCATTTCCATGGGTGAAGGTTCTTGGTTCATCGGCCGAAAACAATCGACTTCCAACAGCGGCGAGGTCATTGTTGCTCCCGTGGTTCTCGGCGGAAGAATTCTCGGAAGTTTGGGCATCGCCGGCCCGCCCTTGTCGGAACCGGCGCTTCAAGCAGTCGCCAACCTGACCGCCATCTCCATCGAGCACGCCCGCCAGCAGATTGCCGCCGGACGGGTGGAGGTGGCAAGACAAAATGAGCGGCTTAAAGGGATTCTGCTCGACGCGCTGGCCCACGATTTCATCACGCCGCTCACCTCCATCAAAAGCGCGATCACCACGGTGCGTTCCGAATATGGGCACGAACCGGAGGAGGACGACTTCCTCGCCGTAGTGGAAGAAGAGGCGGACAAGCTGGGCGGATTGGTCACCGAAACCGTCGATATGGCCCGCATCGAACCGGGCAGAACGCGAATCCAACGCCGCCAACTCTCTGTCGCAGAGCTGATCGGCGCCTCTGTGAATCGCATGAAGAGCGCGCTGGACGGCCGGCCGCTCGAGGTTCAAATTCAGGATGGCATTTCATCGGTAAATGCCGATCCCGATATGATCGGTCTTGCGCTGCGGCAGTTGCTGGGCAACGCGATCAAGTTTTCGCCTCCGGGATCGAAGATCGCAATCTACGCGCAGCAGGCCAACGAGATTGTCACGATGAAGGTTCGCGATCAAGGGCCGGGCGTCCCCCCCGACGAAGCAGCGGCGATCTTCGAACGCTTTTATCGGGGAAGACGAACTCAGGAATGGTCCCCGGGCACCGGAATGGGGTTGAGCATTGCGCGCGACATCATCACGGCCCACCGCGGACGTCTCTGGGTGGAAAATGTCCCCGAGGCCGGGGCCCAGTTCTCGTTTACGCTTCCCATATTTCGTTAGGATAGGAAGGCATGAGAACGCCAAGAATCCTTGTGGTCGATGATGAGCCCCAGCTCCGCAGGGTGATGCGAGCTGCGTTGACCAAACAGGACTACATCATCGACGATGCGCGAAGCGGCGAAGCGGCCCTGGAAAAAATACGCGCCGAGCGTTACGACCTGATCATCCTGGACCGCAACATGCCCGGCATGGGAGGCGTCGAAACCTGCCGCTCCATTCGTGAGCACTCCGATGTCGGCATCATCATGCTCACAGTCCGAAAAAGCGAGCTCGAGAGAATCGAGGCTTTGGACGCGGGCGCAGACGACTATGTGACCAAGCCATTCAGCATGCCGGAATTGCTGGCGCGGATACGCGCCAACTTGCGCCGCATCCCTATGTCGCCGAGGGAAGGACCGGCCATCGTTGTCTTCGACGGAATCGAAGTGGACTTGGGCAGCCGTCACCTCTCTGTGGACAACCAGGATCTCCGTCTAACCCCGAAGCAGTTCGAGGTTCTCCAATATTTGATCTCGAACCCAAACGTGGCCATTCCTCACGGAAAGATCCTTCAGGCCGTTTGGGGGCCGGACTATGGCAATGAGGCCGAGTACCTGCATGTCATTGTCAATCAGCTTCGCAGAAAGATAGAACCGGACCCTGCCAAACCGCGATATATTCTCACCGAGCCGCGTTTCGGCTACCGGTTTATGTTGCCGAAAAAATAATCGCTGTTCCTCCTTTCATGCTACGTTCGGCAGCGCTCCCAGTCCTTCCCGCCTTTCTTGCCGCCCATCCTCCGATTTCTTTTTTAGAAAAATTTTAGATTGCCGTCAGGACTTCATTAGGCGGCCGGTCATACTCTGTCCTCTATCGGGAGCCGTAGGATGCGAGCGGTTCACACGGCAGGCGCCAAATGATCGCGCGAACAATTCTCGGCGTACTTGGCTTCTTCGGCATCGTATTCATGCTCTATGCGCTGGCTAATTTCCACCGTGCGTCAAAACGGTGAAGCCGAACGAATGCGCGAACCCTGGGCGGATACGGAACGAGAGTGGAGCAGACAACGGCATGGTTCCGATAGATCGCATGACTCACCCTCGAACTGGTCTCATAAACCCACTTTCGCCGGTAACGTCGTGTATGAGACCCGCCATCGAGGCGGGGCTCATGCGGTCCATCGAAGCCGCTGAGCTATTTATGGGAACAGTTCTCATTGCCGCCTACAACTTCTGGCCGCTTCGGCCGCCGGACGATGCATGTCCGAAAAATACACAACCATCGGAAATCTCGAGAGCAGGTAGATGCAAAAAACGATAGCAGGCAGTTCCTTGAACGCAATCGTCGGCAACGTCTTGAAAGCCGTGGCAATGTCCT
>JAJYZK010000157.1 GCA_021799945.1 Acidobacteriota bacterium | reverse complement strand
AGCAGCGAGCGATCTGGAAGTAACGGTCAAAGCCGGAGATCATCAGAATCTGCTTGAAGAGTTGCGGGGACTGAGGAAGCGCGTAGAAGTTCCCAGAGTGCAGGCGGCTGGGCACCAGGAAGTCCCTGGCCCCCTCCGGCGTAGAGCGGGTCATGAAGGGGGTTTCGATCTCCAGAAACCCCTGAGCGGAGAGATTCTCCCGCACGGCGAGGGCGATGCGATGGCGTAGTTGAATGTTGCGCTGCATCCGCTCCCGGCGCAGGTCGATATAGCGGTATTTCAGGCGCACCTCTTCGTTCCCGATCGCGTCCTCGGCGGGGGAGAAGGGCGGAACGCGGGAGTCGTTGAGCGCCAGCAACTGGGTGGCGGCGACTTCAATCTCTCCGGTGGGCATCGTGGGATTGACGGCCTCCGCGCTGCGAGAGCGGACCACGCCGAGGACCGCGACCACATACTCCGGGCGCACCTGCTCGGCCTTGCTGTGGCCCTCCGGGGTCAATTCGCGATCGAGCACGATCTGGGTGATGCCGCCGCGGTCGCGCAGATCCAGAAAGATCAGCTTGCCGTGGTCCCGGCGGCGGTTTACCCACCCCATGAGGACCACATCCGAACCGGAGTGCTGCGCCCGTAGTTCGCCGCAGGTATGCGTGCGCTGGAGACTGCCTAAAAAGTCGAGCACGAAAGATCCCTAATCTCTAAGATTGGAGGTTGCCGGCGAGAACCGCGGTCAGCTCCCGCAGATTGCGGGAGACCTTCGTCTGCTCACCCGTGGCAAAGCTCTTTACAGTCAGCATAGCGGAGGCCAGCTCGTCCTCGCCCAGAATGACCACGGCGCGGGCCAGCTTGTTGGCGGTCTCCATGGATTTTTTCAGACGGAAGGAGCCGTCTCCCAGTTCAACGCGCAGCCCGGAGGCGCGCAGTTCGCGAGCCAGGGCGAGGGAGGGCGCGTTCAACGCCTCGCCGAGCGGAGCGATGTAGGCGTCGGCGAGCCGAACCTCGGCCCGGGACTGCGCGGCAAGAGCCAGGACCAGCCGGTCCTCGCCGATGGCGAAGCCGATGCCCGGAGCGCGGGGACCGCCGATGGCCTCCGAAAGGCCGTCGTAGCGGCCGCCGCCCAGCAGCGCATTCTGCGCGCCGAGCTCTCCCTCCCCTGCGGCCGCGTTGCGCTGCACGAACTCGAAGGTCGTGCGGGTGTAGTAGTCGAGGCCGCGAACCAGCCGGTGGTCGTGTTCATAGGGAACTCCGCAAGCCTCCAGGGCTGCGCGCACCGCATTGAAATGGGCCTTGGAGCTTGGATCGAGCGAGTCCCAGATGCGGGGCAGCCCGTCGATGATCGGCTGATCCTGCGGGGTCTTGCAGTCGAGCACCCGCAGGGGATTGGTGACCGCTCTCCGCTGGCAATTCGCGCACAACTGGCCGGCGACGGGGGTCAGGGCCTCGCGCAGCCTGGCGACATACGCCGGGCGCTCGGACGACGAACCGACGGAGTTCAGCAGCAGCGTCCAGCCGCGGATGCCCAGTTCGCTCAGCAGGGAGGCGAGCATCTCCAGCACTTCCGCGTCGCGCACGGGCGATTCGCTGCCGGAACCGGGCGGTCCGATCACCTCGGCCCCAATCTGAAAAAACTGGCGGTAGCGGCCCCGCTGCGGCCGCTCGCGCCGGAATTGCGGCCCGATGTAATACAGCTTTTGCAGTTGTCCGGAGTTCGCCAGCCGGTGCTCGATGTAGGCTCGCACCACGCCCGCCGTGTTCTCCGGCCGCAAGGTGAGAGACTGCCCCCCGCCCTCGTCGCCGGCCGGGGTGAAGGTGTACATCTCCTTGGAAACGATATCGGTTTCCTCGCCGACGCCGCGGGCGAAGAGTTGGGTCTCCTCGAAGATCGGGGTGCGAATCTCCCCGAAGCAATAGCGCTCGAAGACATTTCGGGCCGTGGACTCGATGCGATTCCATAGATCGGTCTCCGGCGGCAACAGGTCGCGCACGCCGCGAACCGCTTTGACAATGCTCATATGCGAAACAAATCCGGTGCTTCCTTCAGAATACAGGCGCCCTCCCGCGGCGGCCACCCGGCGCGCGCCGGGTGGCTCCGCTCACCAGCTTTCCCGCTCCGCCAGATAGGCGGCGGTGTAGTCCAGGTAATTGCGCGCGTATTGCAGAATGTTCTCTCGCTCCCCAGGCTCCAGGCGGCGGCGCTCCCTGCCCGGGACTCCAGCCCAGAGAGTCTGAGCCGGCACCACGGTATTTTCCGGGATCACCGCCCCCGCGGCGACGATCGAGCCCTCGCCGATCTTCGCGTTGTTCAGGATCCGCGCGCCGATGCCGATCAGGCACGCGTCTTCGATGACGCATCCGTGAATGGTGGCGTTGTGTCCGACGGTGACCCAGTCGCCCACCACCACCGGATACTTGTAGCGCATGCCGTGCAGCACGGCGCAATCCTGGATGTTGCTGTTGGCGCCCACGCGGATGGAGTGGACATCGCCACGGAGCACCGCGTTCATCCAAACGCTGGCGTGCTCCCCCAGCTCCACCTCGCCCACGATCTGGGCGGAGAGGTCGACATAGCAGGTGGCGGGAATGACCGGCCGGTGGCCGCGATAGGCTCGGATCATGCTGGATCTGTCTCCTGGTCTTCGATCGTTCGGTTTCGACCACTCGGTTTCGACCGCTGGGTTTCAATCTCCGGGAGCTTCACGGACGCGCCGCAAGCCCGGAAAGGGCCGACATGCCGCATCTTTCCGCCTGGCGGAGCGAAAATGCGGGGAAAAGTGAAAAAAGGGCGCCTTCGACCCTTCTTTACGCTTGACGGCCTACCTCAAAAGTAACGTAATCTTGTACAACCCACTTGGGAAGGTTTGGAGGTGTGGTTCATTTGGCAGAGGTTCGCGTGCAAGAAGGCGAGCCGCTTGAAAATGCGTTACGACGTTTCAAGCGCAAGGTGCAACAGGAAGACATCATCAAGGAAGTGAAACGTCACTCCTTCTACCTGAAGCCCGGTGAGCGTCGTCGCGTGAAGGAAGCGCTGGCGCGCAAGCGGAATCGCAAGAAAGCTCGGAAAGAGCAAGACTGACAGACGATATCCGGCCCCGGGGAGCCATCATTTCCGAAGGGCCGGATCGCCTTCCCCCGACGCAGATACCCGGAAAGCGGATCCACCGGAACGTGTCAAAGAACGCTCTCCTCCCTTCCTCGAAGTGCGCCTGATTTAAAAATTTGGTTGTTCCAGCCCGGGCAGGGGCAGGCTGGACCGGGCAAGCGGTGGCATTGCGGTCTTTTTCTGCCGGAAGTGGAAAAATTCCAGATGTGCTCAGGGGACGCGTATGGAGTTCGTCGATAAAGTTTTGAAGTGCTCGGACTGCGGCGGCGACTTTGTCTTTACCGCGGGAGAGCAGTTGTTCTTCCATGACAAACAGTTCAAGAATGATCCCAAGCGCTGCAAACAGTGCAAGATCAAGCGCGCCGCCGGCGCCGGGGGCGGGGTGCGAACGGAGACCCGCACCGTATGCTCGGAATGTGGAACGGAAACGACTGTGCCGTTCAAACCGACGCAAGGCCGGCCCGTTCTTTGCCGCTCCTGCTTTCAGCAGAGGCGACCGGTCGCCGCGGCGGTAACCCCGGCCGGGGCCGGGGCGGCCTCCTGAGGCGCCTCGCCGGGATGCGTGCGCACGAAGCCAGCGCCGAAGCCTCGCTCATGCGCGGCGATCCCTCCGTTTTAACGGGATGACTTCGGTCCGTTAAATTCGGTTCTTTAAATTCGGATGGCTCCGCTCAGTTCACCACCCCCGCCCGTCCCTGGGGAAGGGCGCAAGCCGGTGAAGCAAGGACGTCCGCCGGGCAAGCGTTGACCCTGGATATCCCCTACCACCGATGGCGGATGGACGGAGAAGGCCGGCCTTCCGGAAGCTTCGACATGCCGGCTTTGAAGGATTTTGCGGGAGGGCTTTCCGCAGCGTTCCTGCAACGCGCAGACCTCACGCCCCCGGGCAGGAACGAGATCATACCGAAGCCATAAGGAGCCGAGGTCGACTGAGCCTGGGTCGGACGGTGCCTGGGGCAAAGGAACGGCCCTTATCTGTTGCTGCGGGCGCTCTTCGCCACCGCCGGAGTTCGGGGTTGCCGGCGCCCCGTAGAACTAACCGCCGCCGCTCCCCCCATCTCCGCCTGTTTCTTGTCCTCATGGGTGATAAGAAGGGCCTCGATTTGGCGGAGCAGGTTTTCCGTGTTCATCGGCTTCACCAGCATCTCATCCAGGCCCTGATCCCTCCACTCCGAGCCGGGCATCGGGAAGGCGGTCAACATGGCGACTGCGGGCCGCGAAGCGGACTGCTTGGCCGCCCGCGCTACTTCAAGTCCGGCTGTCTCGTTCTCCATTCGCAGGTCGGTGATCACCATGTGGTAGTGGCCGGACTTGAGCTTGGAGCGCGCTTCCCGCGCGGAGGCAGCCGTCTCCACGTCGAATTCGTTGATCTCCAGCACGGCCTTGAGCGTCAGCAGAATTGCCGGTTGGTCGTCAACCAAGAGAATGCAGCGTCTCATCGAACGGACCCTCCCAAATGCTCAGAATGCGGCAATGCCTTGCAAGCATCGCAACCGCGAAGGAGCCCAATCCGGACTCCGCGCCTTGCCTCCGCCTCGCGGGGTTTCCCTCTTGCGAACATCCGCGGGCCGGGGAGGACCCGTGCGCCGGCATATGAACCAAGGAACGAAGCCGGGGAGCGGAGCCCGGGGCCTGAGCGGAATCCCGGGCTGAGAGCGAATCCAAGGGAAGATGGCGTACAAGGCCATCCTAGCTCGGCCTGGAGCGCCTCCGGGCTATCGCAGGACTTTCCCGACACTTTCCCCGGCTCGGTCCCGTTGGTACAGTGTCAAGGTGGCAGAATATCACGTTGAGACCTTCGGGTGCCGGGCCAACCAGGCGGACGGGCATGCGCTGGAGGCCGGCCTTCGGATGCAGGGGATGGTTGCCGCCCGAACGGCCGCGCAGGCTGACCTGGTCGTTTTGAACACCTGCAGCGTGACGGCCGAGGCGGAGCGAACGGCGCGCGCGTATCTGCGCAAAGTGCGCCGGAGCAATCCTCGGGCCCGCATTGTGGCGACCGGCTGCTATGCCCAGCGGGCGCCCGAGGAGGTGCGTATGCTTCCCGGGGTAGACCTGGTGGTGGGCAACAGTCACAAGTCTTTTCTCGCCAGGCTCTGCAGTCCGGCGGCGGATTTCGTCCCACTGCATTCTCTGCTGTCGGAGGGATCGGCGACCGCGGAGATCTCTTTCCAGTCTCCTCGACCCGGGACCGCCGTATATGCCGATGAGGCCTTCCCTCACGCTCCCCTGTCGATTCCGGAGGAGGCCTGGAGGGAAGGCGGAAGGGGAGCGGAGGCCGCTCCGGCCTCGGTTCCGGCGGTGACGCGCCCCAGCCTGAAGGTGCAGGATGGCTGTGGGAACCGTTGCGCCTTCTGCATCATCCCCTTCACGCGCGGGCCCAGCCGTTCTCTGCCGCTCGAAGATTGTCTGCGGCGGATCGAATCCTTTGCCGTGGCCGGGGGGGTGGAGCTTGTGCTTTCGGGAATCAACCTGGGCCGCTGGGGCCGCGACCTGAATCCGCCGCGGCAACTGGAGGACCTGATCGAGGCCGTGCTCGCCCGCACCTCGCTGCCCCGTCTGCGGCTGAGCTCGATCGAGCCGATGGATTGGACTCCGCGGCTGCTGGACTTGTTCGGCGAGCATGCGAGCGGAGCGGCTCCCCGCATTGCGCGCCACGCGCATCTGCCTTTGCAATCCGGTTCCGACTCCATTCTGCGCGCCATGCACCGCCGCTACCGGCCCTGGCACTACGCCGAAAAATTGCGAATTTTGCACGCGAACGTTCCGGACTCCGCCATCGGCGGGGATGTCATGATCGGTTTTCCGGGAGAGACGGAGAAGTTGTTTGAGGAGAGCCTGGCCTTCATCGAAGCGCAGCCATTCACCTATCTGCATCTGTTTCGATTTTCTCCGCGGCCCGGCTCTCCCGCGGAGCGGCTTGCGGCGCGCCCTTCCGCTGCGACGGTGGATCTGCGCATGGAGCGGTTGCGCCGGCTGATCCTCAAGAAGAATCGCGAATTCCGGGAGCGATTTCTCTCCCGGGAGTTGCCCGCCGTAACCCTGCATACTCCGGCCGGAGAAAAGGGCTCCACGCGCGCACTCTCCGACAATTTTCTCCCGCTGCGGCTGGATTCCTCGCTGACGTCGAACCGCGAGGTGCGGGTTGTGGTGCGGGGCTTGATCGGGGAAGGGCTGACGGCCAGCGTGATTTCACGGTCCATTTCACGGTCCGGGCGGTAGTCCGCCGCAGGGGCGGATCCGAGCGTGCTATCCTTAAAGTGCGGGGGTTTGCGCCCGTAATCTGGAGGGAGAATCATCGACAAGCGTTCGGCCAAGTCTTTCATCCGCATTAACGACAGGATTCGCGCCCGCGAAATCCGCGTCATCGACGAAAATGGGGTTCAGCTCGGAATTTTGCAGCCGTTTGAGGCTCTCAAGATCGCCCGCGAGCGGGGGCTGGACCTGGTCGAGGTATCTCCGACAGCTCAGCCTCCCGTTTGCCGCATTCAGGACTACGGCAAATTTCTCTACGAAAAAGAGAAGAGCGATCGGGCCGCCCGCAAAAAGCAAAAAGTGATTGTGGTGAAGGAAGTGAAGTTCTCCGTAACCGTGGATGAGCACGATTACCAGACCAAGAAAAATCAGGCCGTCCGTTTTCTGAACGAAGGGGACAAGGTGAAGGCGTCTCTGCGCTTCAAAGGCCGGCAAATGGCGCATCGCGAATTGGGCTACGCCATCATCAACCGCCTGATCCAGGACATGGGCGATAGCGGAACGGTGGAATTCATGCCTCGCATGGAGGGAACCACGCTCCACGCCATCCTGGCTCCGGGCAAGAAGGCGGAGCAGCCCAGGAGACCCGCGGCGCCCAAGCCTCCGGCCCCCGGCGCCGCGACGCAGCCGGCGCAGGCGCAATAGGGCGCAATCGTGCGGCAGGCGCAGTTTCGGGCGAGTCGCGCGCGCTTGCGCCACCTGCCGATGGCCGCCTGCGTGGGCCGCGCGCGCTGACGGTAGGCGGCTGTCGTGCGCAGGCCCCTGGCTTGGAGCCGGAATACCAACTGCATCACCTGCGCCCGGCTCAGACCGGTTGTCCAGCGCGGAGTAATCAGGCC
>JAJYZK010000156.1 GCA_021799945.1 Acidobacteriota bacterium | reverse complement strand
TTATTTCCGGGAGGTCTTTCGCCGGGAACTCCTGGCCACGCTGGCATAGATCTGACGCAGGGTCCGCGGCTCGATCAGCGAATGGAGCTGTCCGGGGAGCGCCCCGCAGTCCACTCGCGCAATCGCGCCCTTCCGCAGCCGAATGCTGGAACGGCCGGAGACGTTGATGAGCGCGCCCAGGAACTGCGGAAGGTTGGGATTGTGACCGACCACCAGCACATTATCGTAATGGGAGAGCCGGTGCACCAGGTCCAGGAAAGAGGCTGCCGAGGCCGCCGGCGACATGGACTCATCCACCACAATTCTGGCGTCGTAGGCGACCTCGGTGCCGACCAGGGAGGCGGTTTGCAGAGCCCGCTTCAGCGGACTGGAGACGATTAGATCGAACTGAACTCGGGCCGCGCTCAGGTACCTGCCCACCAGGAGGCACTGCTGCTTTCCTTCCTTATCGAGGGAACGCTTCGCGTCGGCGGCGGGGTTGGCGCGGCGGGTTCCGGCGCTGGCGTGGCGGAGGAGATAGAGATTCATCGCTCCACGGGCTTTCTTTGCCGCGCTGCGCGCTGCACGGCGCCCCGCGTAGATCGCAAGGTCTTGTGGAGCGGAAGCCCGAAGCCGGGAGCGAAGCTACGAGCGAAATAAGGAGCGAAAGCAGGAGCGAATAGGGGGGCGGAGCCAGGAGCTTGTTGAAAAACAGATCTGCCGACGGTCAACAGCCCACCATTCTCTTTCGGAAAGGAATTCGCCAGTGCTCAGGATCCGGCGTCAGGATCCGGCGCCCCGCTCGTTGCCTTAGCGCCTTTTCCAGGAGCTAGCAGGCGGGAAAAGGAGGCGCCATCCGGAAATTCTAACAATTCGCGGCAGGGAGGGAAAGCTGCGGTTCCAGTGCAGTTCCAGGCAACTCCGGCGCATGTCTCACCCCTTCTGAGACTCGGAAGGGCGCAAGCTCGAATCTTCCCCGGCCGGCGACAGGTCCGCTGCCGGCTGCAAGTCCTGGGGCTCTGGCCCGGCGTTGTTCACCGAAACAGTAGCGGCGAGGCCGCTTCCAGGCCGCTCCTCCGGGCCCTCCGGCTGCGCCGGCGAATCTGCGGGGGCTGCGGCAGCGTCGGTCGAGCGGGGCAGAGGGGGTTTCATTTCATGCTCCGCCAACAGCGAGATCTGCGGCTCTTTCGCTCCGCGATTCCCGGCCGCCGGATCGCCGTCTGCCGAATCGATGCCCGCCTGATCGATCTCCGCCGGCGTCTTTTCCGGAAACAGGTCGGTCCGAGCCGCCTTCGAAGTCTCCGGACTGGCCCAGGGCTCGCGATGCAGTTTCTGCACCAGCTCCTGAAGGGTCGGCTCCCGCGTCACTGCCGGCGCGGGTGGCTGCGCCAGGGTGGAGGGTCCACCGGCGCGCGTCTCCGCTGCCCGCCGCTCCGGGGCCGGCAGGGGGTATACGGCCAGCACCAAGACAGTGCCGATCCCCCTTTGCCACAGCCGCGCCGCCAGCAGCAGGAAGAACCCTGCCTGCGCAATCACGAATGCCGCGGCTACCTGGTTGGCGTCCACTGCGTTCTTCCATAGGTAAATGCAGGCGGCAAGGCCCGCCGCTCCGCAGGCTCCGGCTGCCAGGAAGCTCCCGTACGCCGAAAGGAAACGTTGGCGAAGAAGAACGAGCGCGGGCAGCAGAGCCCTGCGGACCGCGCGCTCTCCGGAGAGAGCATTGCGCACGGCGCACCCCTCGACCAGATCGAACCATAAGCGCAGCGCGAGGGCGGCCATCAGCACGGCCGCCGCCGAGACCGCCGCTGCCCAAAGGTTGCGCGATTCGGAAACTCCCGCCATCCGGGAGAGGAGCCAGGCTCGCGCCGCCAGAAGCAGGGCGAGCGCGGGGCCGGCAATCAGCAGGGCCAGGCCGCCGGCGCGAACCAGGCGCCAGAAGAATTCCGCGCCGCCCCGCAGCAGCAGGGAGGGCTTGGGAGGATGGCCGTTCATGTAAACGGAGAGGATGCTGGCGGTGAGGAAGACGAAGACCAGCGTTTCAATCAGGGTAAGCCAATAGGCGTTCTCCAGCGCCGGGCCGGTGATGTGGTCGCGAGCCATCAGGATCGCCAGCTCGCCGAGATAGGCGGCGTCGAGATTGCCCGCAATCTGACGCGCCGCCAGGCTGTGATCGAGGTATCCGGCGAGTCCGGCCGAAAAAGGAATCGCCGTCGATAACGCAAAGCCTAGATTGACGGCGTAGGCCCAGGCAAGGCAGGGCCAGTTCCGAAGCGCGAGCCGGAAACCGTGGACCAGCAGATCCGGCGCGTCGCGTTTCATTTCAATATCCATTCTCGATCAGATTTTACGTTGCGTCGGCCGACCCGGTCGCTGCGTCGCCGCCCGGCGCTATACGAGCAAGGCAATCCATTGGGCCAGCAACTGCTGGGCCGCGACCCAGTAATTGGCCAGCTTCAAACGAGCCAGGGGGTGAGGCTCCAGCACATAGCTGTTATTGAAAAAATTGGCGTCCAGAGTCACGGCGTGCAAGGGGTCGGTGCGGGCGTAGACGGCCTTCGCCGCCAGGTCCCAGGAAAATCGCCGCCATTGCCCGGCGCCGTCCCAGGTGGCCCAGCGCCGGCCTCCATCGGCAAATCCCACCTCGACCAACACCGGAAAGGAGAAGTCGCCGACCCGGCGCAGCAGAACGCTGGTGTGATATCCGCCGGCGGCGCCTCGCGCCGGGTCTTTGGGTATCGAGGTCAGCGATTCCACGGCGTAATCCAGAACGCCCGCGCCCGAGATCACCTGGGCGAAATACGCCTCCAGATCGCGTCTTCCGGATATCTCCTCCACCGTGCCTAGGAAGTTCGCTCCGTTGGGATGGCCGAATTCATAACGCGCAAAATATTCGTGGAGCGCATGCCGCATCTCCCCCTCGCCGATGAGGGATGAGAGCATCGACAGCGCGGCGGCCGTTTTGCCCCCCATGCTGGATTCGCTGCCGCCGGCCAGCCGCCAGAGGCGCCGGGTGAAGCTGCCGTAGCCGGGCATGCCGATGGAGGCCACCCGCAGCATCTCTCCGTCTCCGCTGTGGATGGTCGCGGCGTTGAGCATCGACGTGCTCTCGCCGAACAGGGAGGCCATCACGCGGCTCTCGGAGTAGCTGGCCAGGCCTTCCGTAAGCCACGGCTCCTCCGCGCCGTTCGGGGCGGCGAGATCCCTCCAGTATTGGAGGCCGATCTGATGCACGACCTCGGCCTCCGGCTCCGCGTGGTCCCAGTCCGGCATCCACCGCGGCGCATGCACGGCCAGCAGCATGGGGAAGGACTCCGCGCCGTCGAGAATGCCGGGGCCGGGATCGACCAGCGTGATCTGGCCATAAGGATAGGGGCCATACCATTCATCGAACTTCTGCATGGCCCGGCGAAGAATCGACAGCAGGCGCGCCTGCCCGGTGGCGTAGCCCTGCCGGGCCAGGACGCGCAGCCGGACTCCACCGAAGCGATTGGGAAACATCTCGTCCCGGACCAGAAAATCGGGCGCCGCAGCCCACGCAAAATCGCCGAGCTGCGCGCCATGGAAGCGGTGAGTCTTGGCCCCGCCGGCTCTGAGCCGCGCACCGGTTTCCATCCCGCTCGAACCTACCGTGTAAGCGGGAGGCAGGGTGAGATCGACGTCGTAGGTCGCGAATCCGGAGAATTCATCTCCGGATCGCAGATGCTGATGGCAGACCCACTGACCGTTCCAGAACACACCCAGAGCGGGCTGCCAATGCGCCCCGAAGAGGACCGTTTGCCGTGCGGCCTCCGCCTCGCCGCCGCGCGGCAGGCGGTCGCGAAAGGCGATGTGGAATCGCACCGTGTCGCCGGAAAGCAGCGGACGGGGCAGGGTGACTTCCGCCACGGTGCGGTCATCGGGATTGCTGTCGTCGGGGGAGACATAGCGCAAGGTGGGCAGCAGATCGCCGTAACCTTCGGCGGAGATGGCGCTGATTTCGCTGCCTCCGCTCAGCGCCTCATGCGCCGGCGCCCAGCCCTCCTGCCGAAGCTCTTGCGAATAGCTGGACTGCGGACGATACGCGTTGAGGTAGAGGTGGAAGGGAAAGTTCAGCAGCGGCTGCCCGGTGTCATTCGGAAACTCGACCACTTCAGTTCCGGTTACGGATCCGCTGGAGGGATCGATCCAGGCGTCGATGGCATAGGCGGGAAAACGCTGCGCGGGGGTTGCCGGCGGTTGCGCTTTCGGCGGAGGCGCGGCGGGGGCCGCAGCCGACGCCGCGCTCCCTGGCAGCAAGAGAGCGACAAGCGCCATGGGGATCAACTTGGACATGCGGCATTCTAGCTTTTCGAGGCCGGCGGATAAAATTTTTCCGGCGGTTTACGGCCTCCAGTCGCCGGAGCGAGTCCATACCTGGGACTTCAGCAGCCCGGCCAGAAAGCCGACCTCACGATCCAGGTGAAGACCGATGCGGCGCAGGGAGGCGGCATAATCGGGAAGGGAGCGAACCGAAAGCCCGGTCAGCAGCCCGAATGCCCGATACAGCGAAGCGATCGCGGTGGAGGAGAGCGGAGCCAGAAGCGGCGCGGCGCAGACGGAGAATTCGGAGACGACCCAGATTGCTTCTCCGGCGAGACGGGGGAGAATTGCCGCGGCCAGCCGATCCACCTCGCCGCCGCTCAGGCAATCGAGTGAGAAATGGCTCACGACCAGGTCGTAGCCCTGGGCGTCCGCGGAATCCAGGAAGCTCGCAGGGAGGCGCATGTCCGCGCAGCGGAAGCGGAGACGCCGCCGCGCCTCGGGGGACCATCGCGCCAGGCGGCGATCGGCCGTCCGCAGCATGCCCGGACTCAGATCCACGACGTCGGCGACGACCTCGGGATTGGCCCCCATCAGGCGGCGGAGAAACCGGCCGTCGCCATCCCCCAGCACCAGCGCGCGGCGCGCGGCCCCGAGCAGGGGCAGGTGGGCGCAGCGGCAGCGCTGCAGCCAGGGTCCGAAGCTGGCGTATTCCAGCCAGCGGTAGATGCCGGCCAGGCGGTCAAAATTTGCGGCCCCGCGGGGGTTCACGGCCTCGCCGGTCATCGGCGGATGGGGAGAAAGGCCAGGGGAGTCAGCAGCGCCGCATCCGCCGCAATCCTCAGATGCAGCGAGGAGAGCCGGCTGCTCCGGAGATCGAGCAAGAGGAGAAGGACGCTGCTGAGCAGGACAGCCAGGTAAACCGCCTTGAGTCCATACCAGGGAGAAAGCCAGGCCTGCACGGCGGCGCCCGCGGCGACTGCCGGCAGAATGGTTTGCAGATGGGCCGCGGCCCAGCGGGTGCTGGCGTGCATCCCTCCGGCTTTGGGGCCGGTAAGGGCCTCCCACTTTTCGATTCCTGTGCAGTTGATCCAGCAGAGAAGCGCAAACAGGCAAATGGCCGGCGCCAGTTGCGCCTTCCCCAGGTCCCGGTGCTCGTACATTCTGCCGAATGTCAGATGCGACCATGCGGGCACGGCGCTGGCGGCGGCGAACAGAACGCCCACGGCAAACTCCTTGGGCAGCCATGGGCTCCGGCGCAGGCGGGGGAGATGGACCGCGGCGAAGTACAGGAAGGCCAGCGCGCCGAGGACGGCATCTTCGTGTAAGGCGGCCGAGGGCATCCCCGGCAGGATATCCACCGGCCCGGCCGCGGCCAGCGCGCCGGAAAGGAGGGCGGCCGCCAGCAGGAAGCCTTTGCGGTGACGGGCATGAAATCGATGACGCTCGCGCAGCTTCTCGGCGCGACCGGCCGTCAGTCCGTCAAGAATCCGGTCGCCGGCGTAAACCAGCCAGATGGCGGAGGTGAGCAAAAGAGCCGCGCGATACGGTGGCGGGATATGCACGGCGCGGGCGAAGAAACAGGACCAGAGAACCGCGATGGTGGGTGCGTCCAGGCTCATCAAATGCCAGCATTCGGCAAGGTTGTAGCTGCGGCGCATCCGATTTCAGTTTAATCCGCTCCGCGCGCCGCCTCTCGTCCGCGGCGATGCGCAAAGCCCTCACCGGCGCGAGGAGCCGTCAGCGGAGGACCTTCCCCCGGTCCGCCTGCCGGGGGTCCTCCTCGGGAGGCCCTTGGTCGCCGCAATCGCGCCGCACCCCGGCGGGACGGCTGCCGAATCCGCCGCTTTGGGAATCTCGTCGATATCCGCCCGCCCCTCCGCCAGCCGGATGAAAAAATCCTGCGCGCTGAAAGCAGCGGCCCCGTTTGAGCGGAGACGCAGGTAGTCTCCGTCGGGGGTTTCCAGGCGGGACTTCTCGGTGTCCGCGATGTACGCTGCGAGAATTTCGTGTTTGATCCGATTGCGCAGCGCGGGATCGCGAACCGGAAAGACCACTTCGCAGCGCTCAAAAAGGTTTCGGGGCATCCAGTCGGCGCTGCCGCAGTAAATCTCCTCTGCCCCGGCGTTGTGGAAATAGAAGATGCGGCTGTGTTCGAGAAAACGGCCGACCACCGACCGGACCCGGATGTTGTCGCTGATTCCTCGCATGGCCGGGCGCAGAGCGCAGATTCCGCGAACGATCAGATCGATGCGGACGCCCGCGGCGGAGGCGGCGTAAAGGGCCTCGATCACTCCCGGCTCGAGCAGCGCATTCATCTTGGCCAGGATGTGAGCGGGTCGGCCCGCCCGCGCGTGCCCGGCTTCGCGGTGGATCAGTCCAATGAAGCTCTCGGCCAGGGTGAGAGGGGCGACCAGCAGAGGCGCATAATCGTCGGATTCCGACCGGGCCGTGAGGTAATTGAAGACGCTGTGCACGGCCGAAGTAATCTCCGGGTCCGCGGTGAGCAGGCTCAGATCGGTATAGTAGCGCGCCGTATCCGGGTGGTAGTTGCCGGTGCCCAGATGCGCGTAACGGCGGATCACGCCGTCCGGGTCGTGGCGCACCAGCATGGCCAGTTTGCAGTGTGTTTTCAAACCCACGATCCCATGGAAGACCTGCACCCCGGCATCCTCCAGGTTGCGGGCCCAGCGAATGTTGGAGGCCTCGTCGAATCGGGCCGTCAACTCAACCACGGCGGTGACCTCTTTGCTCTCCGCGGCCTCGGTCAGGGCCTGGAACATCGCGGAGTCGGAACTTGTGCGGTACAGCGTCTGCTTCATCGAGACGACCTTCGGATCCCGGGCCCCGAGCTGGATGAAGTTGACCACCGCATCGTAGGAATCGAAGGGATGATGGAAGAGCAGGTCGTGGTGGCGCAGCTCCGCAAACAGGTCCTCGTGGCGGCGCTGGAGGCGC
>JAJYZK010000155.1 GCA_021799945.1 Acidobacteriota bacterium | reverse complement strand
CTGGAAGAATGTGCATATCACGGACGGCGAGCACCCGTACATGAAGCGCTGGTGGGTGCCCGGACTGCAGATCGGCTACGAGCACACCTTCATCCATCAGGCGGCCGACTTTATCCAGGCGGCGGGAGCGGGCCGCAGCGCCTCGCCCACATTTCGGCAGGGCGCCGCCACCGAATTCGTAACGGATGCGGTTTTAACATCCGCCCGCACCCGGCAATGGACGGCGGTCGCCGCGTCGTAAAAACCGCATTCCGCAACGCTTCGCAAGGAGGATCCAGTGAGACCATCCGACTTCCCGGCAGTTATTGCAAAAACAGGGCGCTCCCCGCTCGGGCGAGCTGCGCTGCGGAGAGCCGCGGTCGGCGCGGCCTCCGCCGCCATCGTCGCCGCCCTCGTCTCGGTTGCCCTCTTCCGGCTCCACACCCGGACGGTTCGCGCCCAGCAGCAGCCGGCCCCGGCGGTCCGGCCCGCTCACGTCTCCGGGTTCACGCAGCCGGACCCCATCGACTTCAACGACCATACCGGATGGACCCGCATCTTCGACGGACAATCGTTGAAAGATTGGGATGGGTCGCCGGAGGTCTGGCATGTCGAGGATGGCGCCATCGTCGGCGAGTCCAGCCCGGAACACCCTTCGGGTACGACGAATATCATCTGGCGCGGCGGGCAGCCGGCCAATTTCGAGCTGAAGCTGGAGATGAAACTGGAGGGGAGCGGCGCCAATGGCGGCATCCAGTACCGCAGCCTCAATGTCCCTTCCACACTTCCCGGACCGCTTTCCCCGGCGCAACTGGCGCAGATGACCGATGCGCAGCGGCAGCGTATGCAGCAGAGGCGCGCGCAGGCCGCCAAATTCGCCAAGTGGAACATGAAGGGCTATCAGGCCGACTTCGATTACGCCAACGTGTACACCGGGCAACTCTACGAGCAGGGCACCGGGCGGGGCATTATCGCCTGGCGCGGTCAGATGGTGCAGACCGATCCGGGTAGGCCGCACCGGCTGCTGGCGACCTTAGGCAGCTCGGACGAATTGAAGTCCTACATCAAAGTGGGCGATTGGAACCAGTATGAAGTGATCGCCGACGGAAATACTCTGATCCACATCATCAATGGGCGCGTCATGGCGATTCTGGTTGACAATGACCCGGCGTTTCTTCAATCGAAGGGTTATATCGGCTTTGAAATTGAAGGAGGAGGAGTGGTCCGGGTGCTCCAGAAGGACATCTGGCTCAAACCGCTGCCCTGACGCGGCTCGCAGCGCCGGGTTCACGCGGAATCTCAAAAAACAATGCCGGACTTCTCTGCGTCGAGCTGTTTGGGATCCAACTCCGGGACCTTTTTCAGGTCGTCGAGGGATTTGAAGTCTCCATTTTTTTCGCGGTAGGCCACCACCGCATCGGCCTGTTTATCGGTGAGCTTCAAGCCGCTTTGGAGCTCCGCCGAAGTGGCTTTATTCACATTCACCGGGCCGCCCGGCGCCAGGGAAAAATTCTTCACCAGATACTCGAGGATGGCGGAAAACTGATCGTCGGAGGCCACCGCGCCATAGTCCGACATCTTGGTGAGCGTGTTCTCCCAACCCTGACGATCCTGCCGATTGGCGATCACATTTTCCGGCGCGTGACATTGGCTGCAGACTTTCACCAAGGTGTCTCTTCCGGCTCCCGGCGGCAGCGAGGGATGCGCATCCTGCTGCTGGCTGGCGCCTTGCGCATTCTGCTGCGCCTTCGCCGCCCCTCCCGAAAGCGAAGCAGCCATGCACAGCATGAACACGCCGAAAATTTTTGCCCGCATGAAACTCAGCCCCTGCGCCCCGGAATGCGATTGCCGGCGGCAGAGGAGCCCGGTGGGTTCCCGTCTGCGCCGACCTCAATCAGTATAGCGAGAATCCCCACTGCGGCCGCGGGAGAATCGATGCTCTGTTCCACTTCGCTGCGGACTCGCTGCCCCCTGCGCGATTTGGCGAGATCGCTTCCCCGCTATGGCTGAAGCGATCGCCGGGCAACGAGTTTGTGGTTGACGTAGTTATAGGGCGGAACATTTCTTCCGCGCAAAAGCGACAGGCCGATTTCAATCAATCGAGGGCCGTAGTCGCTCACTTCATGGGAAACCGATCCGATAATCGCGCTTTGGCGGGAGCCCATCTCCTGCAGCACTTCCGGCACGCAGTCCTGGCCGACGATTGCGACGTGTTTTTCCCGGCGCAGCTCCCGCACGGCATCCAGCGCGCCCAGGGCGCTGGTGTCCGTGGCCGCCGCCAGCAAAATATGCTTTTCTTTCGTGTGCCGCTTCAGAAAGTCCAAAGTGATGCGGTGGCTCTTGTCGCGAAGGCCCCGGCCGTCGACGCGTACGAAGCATTCGGGGAGCAGCTCCAGCTTGGAGCGGACCCCTTCAAAGGCCCCGGTGATGCGGCTCTGGACCAGAGGCCCGGCCTCCTCCAGATCCAGGCCCAGCACCCAATCGACATCGCCGGCCCAGTTTTCGAGCGCGTGCTGCGCCAGCAGCTCGCCGGCTTCGAATCCCACGCGAAAGTTATCCACTCCGAAAAACGTCGCATGCGGATGCGGGATATCGACAGCAATCAGCGGAATGCTGGCCCCCGCGATTCGGTCTGCGATCACCGGCGCCACCTGTTGCTCCACCTGGAACTCGATGACCAGATCCACCCTCGATCGCACGAATTCGTTGGCGTTGGCGATGGCGGTCGCGGCGTCGTATTTGTTGTCGAGAACCAGCAGGTCCACCCCGGCCGCGGCCGCCGCCGCGCGGAGGCTCGAAGTTACGGCCTCGGAGAACGGCAACTCGGAGCTTTGCCCGCCAAAACCGAAGCGCATCTTCACCGGAAGGGTGACCAGGCGATAGCGCCCGTCTCCTCCGCGAGCGACGTAGCCTCTGTGCACCAGCGTCTGCAGAATGCGGTACACGCTGGTCTTCGAGAAGCGGGTTTGCCGGTAAACGGCTTCCAGGGTAACCGGAGACTTTTCCGACTGGAGATATTCGAGGATGTCGAGGGCCTTCGACAGAATCGGAATCAGGTAAAGCCGCTTGGTCGATTTCTTGGGCACGCGTCGGTGTCGGCTCCTGTTCCTGAGGTTGGAGTATAACAACAGAATTCCTCATATGAAACTGGCGACTCGAGAATTCGCTCCCGCCGCGGCGGCCGGATGCGGCGACTGGCTCCAGGCCTCATTCGCGGTTCTTCCGCGGCGAATTTCCGATCCGCCACATCGATTTCCAATGGTTGCTCCGGCGGGGTAGTATGTGGATCCCGGCGGAATCGCGGGGAGACCGGGAAATTCGGAGGAGGGAGTCGGATGCAACGGATCTGCTTTCTGCTCAAGGTGCGGCCGGAAAAGATGGCCGAATACAAGCGGCGCCACGCTGAGGTATGGCCCGAGATGCTGGACGCCCTGCGCGAGACCGGCTGGCGGAACTACTCCATTTTTTTGCGGGAGGACGGCCTGCTCGTCGGTTATCTGGAGACCGACGACTTCGCACGAGCCCGAGCCGGCATGAAGAAATTCGCGGTAAACGAAAAGTGGCAGGCCGAGATGGCGCCATTCTTCGAGCATCTCGCCGGAGGCGACGCCGACGACAACATGCGGGCGCTTGAGGAAGTCTTTCATCTGGACTGAGCGCGCGAGGCGGCCAGACGCGGCGCTTCCCATAAGACCGGTTTCCTGCGGCCGGGTGCGCAGGCCCGCTTCCTCGCCCGCCCCGCCATCAAACGCTTCTCCCGGGACCGCCGCGCGCTGCTACACCCATCGCCGGAACGGTGGGGTCTAGGAAGAGACGGGAGTTTCTCAGGGGAGCTGCGGCCTCCGGGCTGGCGCTGAGCTTGCCGACGCAGAGACTGGTGAAGCATGTCGCGGTTTGGCAAATCCCGTCCATGCGAGCCGATCGGGCCGGACTTGATCGCGATGCGGACATCGCCGACCGCAGCGCACACGCGCTCGGGTTATGTCATGCGCTTCCGCCAACCCTCTAACGCCTCTGGAGAAGACTCCGTATCTCCTCCTGCATTTGGTTGGGATCCACGGCCCCGCGATGCTCAAAGCGGATTGTGCCCTTGGCATCGATCAGGAAGGTGACCGGAAGGCCGAGAATGCCGCCATACAATTCCCCGATCTTTTCGTCGCCCATCGCTACCGGATAATTCAGGGCATATTTCCGATACGCGGCGCGCACCGGCGGGGCGTCATCGTCCATGGAGACGCCGACGATCCGCAGTCCTTCCGCCCCATACTCCCGCTGCCACGCAACAAAGCGCGGGATCTCGGCCAGACAGGGTTCGCACCAAGTGGCCCAGAAATCGAGCAGGACCGTTTTGCCGCGATAGTCCGCCAGAGTGATTCGCCGACGATCCAGATCCACCCGGGAGAAATTGGGCGCGCGGCGGCCAACTTCTCCCGGACTTGGCGGGCCAGTCGCAGCACGGACAGGGATTTGCAGGCCCGGCGGCGACAGCGCCAATCCCAAACCGATGCCCAGCCCGAAGCCCAACCGGCGCAGGATGCGTCCGGCCTTTGGGCCGGGTCTGAGACGGGGCCTCATCGTCGCGCTACCGCCCCTTGGCGACCGGATATCCTTTGTCTACCCAATCGGCGCCGAAGTTATCGGCGAGATAGAGCGCCTTGACGTGGGTAAATCCCAGAGCGCGCAACTGCCGATAGGCGGGTCGGATGTTGGGGCACCTGTCCCAGGGACAGCATCCGCAGTAGATCACGAGCGGCCGATCGCGCTTCCATCCCTGCACCCGGTCTCGAAGCGTCTTCAGTCCGGCATCCTCTCCCGCCGCTCCGGCATACTCCGAGCCGGGAATATGCGCCTCGGCGTAAAGGACGTGCGAGCCGACCTGCAGGATCGCCGGCTTCTCTCCACCGGGGGAGCGCAGAATCCGCGCGAGTTCCTCCGGCTGCAGCAACGCGGCCGACGGAATCGTAGCGCCGGCGGATGCCGTCGATGCGCCGGCGGATGCTTGAGGCCGGGCTTGCCCCGGCGCGAAGAGGGCGGCCAGCAGGACAATGGCGGTTGCGATGTAACCGGAATGGGCGGCAGGACCAGGTCGAGGATCTCGTTTCATGGCGAATCGGGCTGGACGAATTATACGCCCGCCCTCGCGCCCCATTTCCGGCAAGGTCCTGGCCCCGCTCGCATCCGGCGCCGCGCCGAGGCGGGGGATTCAGCCACGTCCTGGCGCACGGCTCGGCCGATAGTTTTGCCCCTCCGGCCAAACGCATCCGATACCCCGGGCGAGTGACGCGACCGACAGGAGCGACGATACCGCCTGTTCCACGATTCGCCGGTTCTCTTCCTTTCTATCTCATCCCTTCGATGGATACGCGGTCGGATTAGGACGGCTACACTACGAGGATGAATTTTGAAACGGAACAGATCGGCAGCATTCCGCGTCCCCCGGAGTTAGTTCGCGCGATGCGGGAGTTCGCCGCTGGCGGCATCGACGCCAGCGAAGTCGCCTACTACGGAGAACAGGCGGTCAAGGCGACAATCGCGGAGCTGGAGGCAACGGGCTCGCCCGTAATTACGGACGGCGAGCAGACCAAGCCCAGCTTTGCCACCTACCCGGTGGCGGGACTCTCCAACCTCGCTCCGGACGGGGTGATCATTCCCTTCGCCGACGGCCATACCCGGCAGTTGCCCAGACTGGCGTCCGGGCCTTTTCGCTACGCGCGCTACGCCTCCTCCTATGCGAAGGCCGCGCAAGGCTTCGCGGCCAAGCCCCTCAAACAGGCGGTCATCTCCGCATCCGCGCTGGGGTTGCTGTATCCGGATCGGGAGATACCCGGCTATCCGCGGGAGCAGTTCCTTGAGGACCTGATTCGAGAAGCCGCAACCGATATCCGGCAATGCCTGGATGCCGGTTGCGTCAAAGTGCAGATGGACTTTACGGAGGCGCGGCTATCTCTCAAACTGGACCCCACGGGAGCCTTGCTGCAGCAGTTTATCGACCTCAACAACCGGGTGCTCCGCCAGTTCCCGGCCGAGAAGGGGCGTTTGGGCGTGCATACCTGCCCGGGAGGAGATCGGGACGCAACCCATAGCGCGGATGTGGATTATGCCGGGCTGCTGCCCGCGCTCTTTCAACTGGAAGCGGGCAACTTCTATCTCCAGCTCGCCAGCGAGCCGGATCGGAAACGAGTGCTGGGCATCATCCGCGATCATTCGCGTCCGGAGCAGAAAATATTTATCGGGGTTACGGACCCCATCCATCCTCGCCTTGAAACCGAGGAGGAAATATGCGGGCAAATCCTGGAGGCCGCGAAATACATTCCCGCCGAACGGCTCGGCACGACCGACGACTGCGGATTCGCGCCATTCTCCGACGATCTTTCCACCTCGCGCAGTCTCGCATTTGAAAAGATTCGCGCGCGCGTGGGCGGAACGATGCTGGCCGCCGGCAGGCTTTGACTTCGGCCGCCGCCTTTCCTGGAGCCTCACCCTGCTGGAATTCCCGCCATCGGCCGGATCCGGGCGACGCCAAGTTGCCGCGGTATTGGTGGACGCGGAAGGAATCGAACCTTCAACCTGTCGATTAAGAGTCCCGGCATCGCGGCGCTTCTCTCCCTTGCCGTGACTTACCATACAGCGCTTTTAAACAATGTTTATAGTAGTTTCAGCGCGATTGGGGAGAAACTCCCTTTACCGCCAATTACTGCCGTTTTTGATCCAGGGTATCTACAAAAGCGTCTACAGTCCGCGCAACCGGAAATCGGCCGCACCGCGAGGCGGAATCACCGGCGTCCGCTCCTTGTGGCCAGTGCAATATTGCGCTCCCGGAGCGGGGAAGTCGCAGTGGAACCCGCCCATGCTTCCAAGGGAACCAAGGCACGATGCGGGCTGCCAATTGAGACAGCATGTAGAAACTCGCGCGAAGCCGGCGCGGAGCGTCGCCGCCATTGTCGAGCGCCAGGGATGGACGCAGACGGGAGCCTGCCGGCCGGCTCGGAGGTCTCCCGGCATCGGGCCGCCCGTCGGCTACGCCGGCGCCGGCCCGCCAACCGTCCATGCCGGCGCCGCGGATTCCGCCGGCGCAAGGAGTCCAAAATTGGACTTCACCGACGCCCGACAAGCGCCTGCCTACGGACGGGGAGAGCCGCCGCACGCCAAGGGTAGGGGCCGTCACGCGGGGCCGGCCTGATTCTCATACCCCAGGAGTGAAGCCGTCGCGGTATCGTGTGGGCGTTTGTAAACAAGCGCGCAGATGCTCC
>JAJYZK010000154.1 GCA_021799945.1 Acidobacteriota bacterium | reverse complement strand
ACCGGAATCAAGACCTTCGGCGGTCTGGTGCTGAACGCCACGGTCGGCGGCCTCAATGTCGATGCGGTAAAACTGGCCGTCTCCATGGGCGCCAAGGAGATCTGGATGCCGACCCGGTCGGCGCGGAATCACCGGTCCTTCTATGGAGAAGCGGGCGGCATTTCGGTTCTGAACGCCGAGGGCGGCCTGATTCCGGAGGCGCAGGCGATCCTGGAGGTGATGGCCACAAGCGGGTGCATCCTGAGCACCGGCCACCTGAGCCCGGCGGAGTCCCTGGTTCTCATTGAAGAGGCGCGGCGTCGGGGTGTTCGCAAAATCCTGGTCACCCACCCTGAATGGGGGCCGACTTTTTATCCCGTTGAGACGCAGGTGCGGCTGGCGCAGGCGGGAAGTGTCTGGTTCGAGCGCTGTTTTGTCTCCACCACGCATCTCTGCGGCTGCGTTCCCTTCCCGGTCATCGAGCAGGCGATCGCCGCGGCCGGCGTGGAAACCACCGTGCTGTCCACGGACCTCGGTCAGCCCCAGACCCCGCCGCCGGCGGAGGGATTGAGGCTCTACGCCGAACGGCTGCTCAGTTCGGGCTTTTCCCGCGAGGATATCCGGCGGATGATGTGCTCCAATCCGGCGCGCCTCCTGCTCGGAGAAGGGTAGAGATTTGTGCGTGTCTTGCGTGGAGCGGTCGTGGGGTGCGGATTCTTCTCCCGGCATCATCTGGAGGCATGGCGGCGCATGCCCGAGGTTGAGATTGTCGCGGCATGCGACCGCCGGAAAGAGAGAGCGCAGGCGGCGGCGGACCGGGCCTATTCCTCAGCCGGGGAGATGTTCGGCGCGGAGGCGCTGGACTTTGTGGATGTCGTCACCCAGGCGGACGAGCACCTGGAGACGGTTGCTCTGGCGGCGGATCGGGGTTTGGCGGTTATCTGTCAAAAGCCGCTGGCCTCCGACTGGAAGACCGCCTGCTCGATGGTGGAAATTGCGGAAAAGCGTGGAATCCGACTGATGGTTCACGATAACTGGCGCTGGCAGCCGTGGTATCGGGCGGCGAAGGAATTCCTCCTGCGCGGAGAGGTCGGAACCCCAATCGCCTACGGATTCCAGTGCCGCACCAAAGACGGGCTGGGCGATCGGCCCTATCCGGCGCAAGAATACTTCCGCGATCTGCGCCGCTTTACCGTGGACGAAGTGCTGGTGCATCACATCGATACCGCCCGTTTCCTGTTCGGCGACATCGCCGCCGTCTACGCCGAGGCCCGCAGAGTGAACCGGCGAATCCTAGGGGAAGACCAGGCGATCCTGACCCTCTCGCATGGCGGCGGGACGCTGGGCTGGATAGACGGAAACCGGTTCGCCGATCATGATGAAAGCGGTCCTTCGCTTGACGATGCGCGGATTGACGGCGACTCCGGAACGATCCGCATTTCGCCGGCGGGCGATGTATGGTCCGGGGGGCGGAGGCTGTGGGCCAACGATCGGCCGCAGGGCTACCGCGGGGATAGCGTCTATGCGGCCCAGGCGCATTTTATCGAGTGTTTGACGACCGGCCGGCCCTTTGAGACCGAAGCGCGGGAGTATCTGCACAGGACCTATGCGGTGGTGGAGGCGGCCTATGCGAGCATCGCATCGCATCGCCGCGTGGAGACCGCCGAGATTCTACAGCGCTTCTAATTTGAGTCTCTCCATTGCCGCGGGAAACATCGTGTCTCTCGCAGGGAGGGTCTGGATGCGATCGTATTCCCAGGATTTACGTGATCCTGTGCGGCCGGCGCCGGCCCGTGGGGATCGCTTCTCCGCGGCGCGGCGCTTCGAGTGTAGCCGCTCCTGCGTCTCGCCTTGCGGGCGGAGAGGACTGGCGGGCCGGGAGCTATTGCGAGGACCGGATGAGCCGGATGCGGGTGACCAAGGCTCGCCCTAAAGGATCTGTAAAGGTTCGAAACTGCGGCGAGTCGAAATTGTTGTTGACCACGGCGGGATCGAGGCTGTTGGTGATGTTCTGGTATACGGCGCGAAGGCCGAAATACTTGCCGCGGAAGTGGAAACGCCACTCGAGCCCGGGGCTGACGCTCATGAAATCGGGGAAACGATAGGCGCCGGGGATTCCCACCAGCACCTGGTTGTCATTGACCGCGTCGAAGGGAAAGCCCGTGTTCCAGAGAAAGGTGTAAACGAAGTCCCAGTTCTTGCGAACGGAAGGGAAAAAGGGCGCCCAGGCGGGCAGCCATCCCCAGGAAACGATGCGATTCGGCGTATCCCAGGGCAAGGGGCCGCCCTGCTGGACTCCCGGATTGGATGGCATGCCGGTAACGGGCGCGCCCAGCGTGGCGCCACCCTCCGGCGCGTAGTTCAGTGAGGCATTGGTGGTCGCCGACGAGCGGGTATAGGCGACGAACAGAGTGTAGTCCCCATGGAAGGTCTTGCGGGCATCGACTTCGATCGAGTGGTAGCTGTCCTGGCGGTCGTTGGTGAGCAGATAGTTGCCGGGCTGGTCGCCGGCGCCATTCTGATTGGCGTACACGAAGATATTCGAAGTGCGACGCTGCATGAAGTTGAAGCCCGCGTATATGTCCCAGGGAAGTTCGTGCTGGACGCCGAGGCTCCAGTTGAGGGCGCGGGGCTGACGGAGACGGCCGGGGTCGAAGAGAAAGGTGGTTTTTTCGGGCGGTCCAAGGGGCGTGACGCCGTCGGCCGCGTAGTAGGTGTCGTAACGAACGCCGTCCAGGGCGCTGGTGAGATACGCGAGGTCGGTTTGCGTGTAGTAGACGCCAACGCCTCCGCTGATCTTGGTGGTGTCCTGCTGCCCGGGCGGCGCGTAATTGAAGGCGATCCGGGGCGCAAACAGCGGGCGGCGGACGATTTCATTCCAGTCGAAGCGCAGCCCGGGCTCGATCAGCAGCCCGGAAACGGGAGTCCAGCGGTCCTCAATGTAAGACCCCGCGTCGGCGTTGTGGCGCGTAGCAGGCGCAAAGGCGGGGAAGGTGCTTCGCCGGGAGAGAGTCTGGTCCAGACGCAGGTAATTCACCGGCGCGAACGCGGCGGTGTCGGTGAAGCCGATGTGCGCCAGATCGACGCCCGCGCGAAGCTGGTGCGACCCGAACCACTGCCGCGGCGGAAGGAATATATCGGCATAGCCCTGGAAGCGATCCGAGAGCGTGGTCTGGGTCGCGAAACTGCTGCCGGTAGCCACGTTCGGGGTGAGATCGTAGGGGGTCGTTCCGTGCGGCTCGGAGCCGTCGCGATAGCGCAGATCGCCGAAGCCCAAGTCCACCATCACGCCGTTTTTGAAGCTTTGCTGGTCGCGAAGGTATGGCAGCCAGGCGATCGTGTCGTTGTTATCGGTGCTCCCCTGCGGGGTTAGATTGGAAAGCCCGTTGTAGGGCGAATGGGAGTCGTTGACGAGCACCGCGGTGGTGAGGCTGTTGGATGAGCCAAGATTGGTTTGGATCTTGAGCAGGTCGCTGCCGACGACATAGTGATTGGTGTTGGCCCCGGAGGGCAGGCCGGGGTAGTACTGGTCGTTGTATTCAAATTCCGAGCCGTCAAAAAACCACGCCCGGTTGCGCACCAGGGGGCCGGAGAACGTGAGGATCGGCTCGAAGGTGTCAAAGCGGATTCCGTTCAGGTTGCGGAATGAGGGTAGAAAGTCGGTGGCGTCGAAATTGAATTTATTGTCGCCTGTGCCCGTGGTGAAGGCGACAACCCCGGCCGCGCTGCGTCCGTACTGGACCGGATAGCGGGCGGTTTCCGTGTCGATGGAGCGGACGGAATCCGGACTGATGAGCAGATTGAAGGTTCCGTAGATGGGATCGCGGATGTCGAATCCATCCAGGGTATCCAGGGTCATCCAGGTATCGCCGCCCGCGGCGTGGATCTGCCCGAGGGTATCGGCCACCACGCCGGGTGTGAAAGGCAGCAGATGGGTGATATTCCGGTAGGTGGGGTAGGGAATATTGACGATCTCCTGCGTGTTCATCGTCATGGTGTTGGCGATTCGATCCGGATCGATGCCGGGCGTGGAGGCGGTGACGTTGACCTCCTGCTGGATGAGGTGCTCATTGGAGAGGGTGAGCTCCACGGACTTGTCCTGCGTGTTGAGGCCGCTGGCTGAGGTCTGGTAGTACCCGGGCTTGGAGACGGTGATGCTATATGCGCCCGGCTGTGGCGGAGTCCAGGAGGCGCGTCCAGCGTAGTCGGTGGTGAGGTGGACGCGCGGCTGCCCCTCCAGCGATATGACGAGCTGCGCGTCGATGATGGCGACGCGGTTCTCATCGACCACGTTGAAGACGATGGCGCCGGGGCTGCGGGGCGGAGCGGACGCAGTTGTCGCTTGCGCCCCCGCCGCGAAACAAACCAGGGCGAAAGCGGCAAAGGCGGCTATCCGATAGAGGCAGGGCAGCCTGCGGCGGATTTTCAGGGTCATTTTCAGGATCGGCGATCGTCCGGAATGTCCATCTAGCCTGTCCGCCGCAGGCGAGTCTCTCACCGGCCGCCTCCGCCCTCCATCACTGTTGCATCGATTCCGAGACCGAAGACCCGGATGCGTTCCGGAGATTGCCTGGCCAGGTTCAAGAGGGATGCCATGCGTGATTTTGAATCCTTATCGCCGACTTTTGCCCCGATGCCCCGGCATCGTCCTTTTTTGTTTTCACTTCGCCGCCCAGCCTATCGGGCTGGAAGGGGCAAAACCGGAATCCGCCACGGCGCGCAGCCGAATCGGCGCCGCCGATTGGGATGTGCGCGCCGAATGCGCTGCAGGCGCAGTCTTTTTCCCGAATCCAGCCCCATTCCAGCCGCCGTTCGCAGGCTGGATCCCGTCCTTCACAGTATGGACTCATCTCGAACAGAATCGTTGGCGCCTGAGACGCTCTACCTCAGCCCGCACTATCCCACGCGAGGCTTTTTGGCGGTCGCGACGATCCCGGCCGCACGCAGCTTCGCAATTCGACGGATGAGCTTCAGCGGAACCGGTTTGGTTAGAGGGAAACGAACCGTCCCCTTTCGCAGCTCGTACCCCTTGAGTTCGCCTGCAAGCTCTGCGAAGAACGTCCCCGACGCCGCAAACAGCGAATAGTGTTCCTTGAAGCCGGCAAAATACAACATCGCTTTGCCGCGCAGCTTATATCCGGGCATGCGATATCCGATGCCCTCCACCGCCTCGGGAACGGCCCTGCGAATCGCGGCGCGCACCTGTTCGAGCTTCGGCCGCACGTCCTCGGGCTGTGCGGCGATGTACTCCTCTACCGTGTTGGGCGCTCTCTGTCTCATGCGATTTTTGCAATCCGCCAATCCACACAAAGGGAGAGGGCGATGGGATTTTGCGCAGGTTCAGACAATCTGTTGGGCCATGGGCTCGGAAGCCCTTGTCCCAGACTCGCGCAGGGCGCGGACATCTCTGATCGGCGGCTGGCCGAAGAAGCGTCTGTACTCGCGGTTGAATTGGGTTGGACTCTCGTAGCCTACTTCAAACGCGGCGCCGGCCGCGTCGAAACCGCTGTTCAGCATCAGATTTCGCGCGGAGTGCAGTCGCAGTTGCTTTTGGTACTGCAGGGGGCTCATCGAAGTCAGCATTCGAAAATGGTGATGCAGCGTGGACACGCCCATGCTCGAAAGCTCCGCGAGTTCCTCTACGCGCAGAGTCTTGGAATAGTTCGCCGCAATCCATGCGATCGCTTTTGCCGTTCGGTGGCTTTGGTCTCCGAGCGTTGCGACGGAGCGCAAGCGCACGCCCTCGGGGCCGCGCAGGATGCGATAGAGAATCTCGCGCTGAATCAAACCGCTGAGAAAAGGAATGTCCTGCGGGCTGTTCAGCAAATCCAGCAGGCGGCAGCAGGCGCTCAGGAATTCAGGCGTCGTCTCGCCAATGGACATGGCGGGACGGTCGGAGGGCGAGTCTGCTACATGAATTTCCTCACGGCTGAGCAGCTCCCGAACCATCGCGATGTCCAGTTTGAGCGACAGCACGAGGCAGGGGACTTCCTGGGTGGCTTCGGCAACCCAACTCACAATCGGCAAATCGACCGCGGTCAAAAGGTAGTGATCCTGGTCATAAATGAAGGTGGTCCGCCCAAGGTTCACCTGCTTGCTGCCCTGGGCAACCACGAAGATGCCCGGCTGATACGTTGTGCGGCAGGGTGGGGTAGGGGCGGTCCGCCGGTGCAAGGTCACGCCGGGAATCTTGGTTATCCGATTCTCTTCATTGCCCAGGAACGAGGCAATCTTGCCGGCCAGTTCCGACCGCGATGGGCGAAGCGGGTTCGCTTTGAAAGTGGCGTTTTGTCTCATATTTTTCATCGTCGGAAGCATCGCAGCTCATCACCCTAAAGATAATCCTCTCGCCGCAGGCGCGCCATCGATCTCTCGCGCGGAAAGAGAAATAGGCAATAAGGAGGCAGGATCGGGCTACCGCTCCCGGGCGTCGCGGGCCTATTGTCAACAGTGGCCAACATCGTGGCGGGAGAAGCAAATGAATCGGCGCACATTGGGAAAAAGCGGACTGGAAGTCTCGGCTCTCGGATTCGGGTGCATGGGATTGAGTTTTGGCTATGGTCCGGCCACCGAAAAGAACGAGGCGATCAAAGTGATTCGCGCGGCGTTCGAACGCGGCGTCACGTTTTTCGATACGGCCGAAGCCTACGGTCCTTACCTGAACGAGGAGTTGGTGGGGGAGGCGGTTGAGCCCTTCCGCGAGAAGGTTGTGATCGCCACCAAATTCGGCTTCAAGGAAGGCGCTCCGGCGAAAGGGCTGGACAGCAGGCCCGAACGCATTCGCGAGCACACGGAAGCGGCCCTGAAGAGGCTGCGGACCGATGTGATCGATCTTCTCTATCAGCACCGGGTGGACCCCCATGTGCCGATCGAGGATGTCGCCGGGACGGTGAAAGATCTGATCCGCCAAGGCAAGGTAAAGCATTTCGGGATGTCCGAAGCGGGCGCCGCAAGCATTCGTCGCGCGCATGCCATCCAGCCTGTCGCTGCGCTGCAGAGCGAGTATTCGCTATGGTGGCGCGAGCCGGAGAAGGCAATCCTGCCAACGCTGGAGGAACTCGGCATCGGGTTTGTGCCGTTCAGCCCGCTGGGAAAGGGATCTCTTACCGGAGCCATCTCCGACAAGACTGAGTTCGACAAGACGGACTTCCGCAACATCGTTCCGCGCTTTTCGGAAGAGGCCCGCAAAGCGAACCAGGTCCTGGTCGAGGCGCTCGGAAAGATCGCGGATCGCAAGAAGGCTACCAGAGGGCAGAT
>JAJYZK010000153.1 GCA_021799945.1 Acidobacteriota bacterium | reverse complement strand
AGACCGCAAGTCGCAGCCATGGATTCCACCGTCCAGGGTTGAGCCAAGCTAGACCCATTCCTGGCGAGGCGGCGGAGGAAGAGATGCACGTGCTGGCGGGGATCCGTCCATGCCTCGCCGGAGGGCGCGGGCTGGGCGCGAAAGAGTTCGAGAAGGCAAAGGATGAGATCGTTGATGCGGATCGCCAGCCGGGAGCTGTCGGCGGCGGTTGCATGCCGTTCCGCGGCATGCGCAATCTGCAGGAAGCAGTGGCGGACATCGGAGGAAACACGCAGGACCGGCCGCTCATGCATGCGCAGCGCGCAGCGAAGCTCCTCCAGTTCCTGCCGGCTGAGCAGCAGCCAGTCCGGCCAGACCCAGGAATCCTCCGGATGGCGAACGCCGACATCGAGAATGATCCAGTGCAGCCTGCTCGGCCCTATATTGGGGTTGCCGACGCGATGGGGCTGCCATGGCCGCGTGATTGCAACATCGCCCGGCTGGAGCGTAAACTCCGCGGCGCCCACGCTGAAATCGAGACTGCCGCTCTCCAGGTAAGAGAACTCCATTCCTTCGTTGCGATGCCAAGGCAGGCCCCACGACTGTTGGCGGCGAGCGTCCCAGTGGCCCAAGCTCAAGATCCCCGGTAAGACCTCGGCATCGAGTCTGTAACCGGGATAGTGGCCGCGCGCCAGCGCGGCGAACTTCAAAAGGCGCGACTGAGCCGCCGCGACCAGCGGAGCACAGGTATCTGCAAAATACCGGCTGGCCCCATCCTGGTACATGGGAACAACAGAATGCGGCTGAACGACGAAGGGTGCGGAGTCCATCGGCTTCTGCGGAATTAAGGCGAAGTTGATACTACATGCGCTCCCGCGCATTTGTCACGATTTTTTCATGGGGCGAAGTTAGAGCGGAGATTCCCGGCTCTTCGTTCAGGAATCCGGATGGTCAGCCCCTCAGGGAAGAAGATTACGCGGCGGCCATCCGCGGACGGAGCGCCCGGCGAATCGGCCACGATGCCGGAGCGGAATGCGCAGGGCCGGAGGGCGGAGATGGCGGCGCGGACCCACCGCATGGGCAGTAACCGATAACGGTTCTGAATTCCACGGCTGTTGAAAATTGCACGCTTGCGTCACCGGGAGCGGGTAGAATCCCCCCGACCCCAAACGGGTCAAGTTCGGAGGCCGTAGATGAACCATGTCGGTGGAGATATGAAAAATAGAACTAACAGACTCCGCAGGTCTGCGCCGCAGACGCCATCCATGCAATTGGCTGGCCGGAAGTCCGATGGGTTGTGCTCAATCCGCGCGGTGAGCCGTGCGTTTGCCGTGATGCTCCTCGCAGTTTTCCTGGCCGCGGTCGGCCGAGCACAGACCACATCGGGCACCATCCTGGGCACCCTGACGGAACAGACCGGCGCGGTGCTGCCCAATACCTCCGTCACGCTGACCAACACCGGGACGGCGGATACGCGGGTTACCAACACCAACGATGCCGGCGTCTATCAGTTTGTGAACGTGCCCCCCGGCAGCTATGAGTTGACGGTTTCCAAGCAGGGATTCAAAACGCTCCACCAGGGTCCCATCACTTTGCAGGTGGAGGGATCGCTGGAGATCAATCTCACGATGGCGTTGGGGAGCCAAACCCAGACCGTTACCGTGAATGCGCAGACCCCGCTGGTGGAGGCCGAAACCACCAGCCTCGGCGCGGTCGTCGATCAGCGGGAGACCGACGAGATTCCGCTCAACGGCCGCAATCCCATGAACCTGACTGCGCTGGTCCCCTCCGTAATCCCGCAGGGGCAGTCGCTGGGGACTCCCACGGGCACAAACCCCTTCGCCTGGGGCAACTATCAGATCGGCGGAGGGATGGCCAATCAGAGCGCCACCTATCTCGACGGCGCTCCCGTCAACACGCTGTATGACAACATCACCGCGCTGGTTCCGACGCAGGACTCCCTCCAGGAGTTCAAGGTCGATACGAACAACCTTTCCGCCGAATATGGACACCTGGCGGGCGGCGCCATCAACTTCAGAACCAAATCAGGCACCAACGAGCTGCACGGGAGCCTCTGGGAGTTCCTTCGCAACAAGGTGCTGAATGCGAACGACTTCTTCAGCAATCAGGCCGGGTTGGCGCGTCCGGCGTTTACCCAGAACCAGTACGGGTTCAATGTCGGTGGCCCGTTCTACATCCCGCATGTGTACGACGGGAGAAACAAGACCTTCTTCTTTGTCGACTGGGAGGGATTCGGGCTCCGGCAGGGTGAAACCTTCACCGAAACGGTCCCGACCGCGGCGGAGCGAGCCGGAGACCTAAGCGCCCTTCAAACCCCGATCTACGATCCTCTGACTACCTGCGGAGTCGCGGGATTCCCTGCCTGCGCGCCAGGCACCCCGCTTTACAATCGAAAGGAGTTTCCCAACGAAACCATCCCGCAGAGTCGGTTGAATCCGGTCGCCCTCGCCTACCTGAATCGATTCTTTCCTTTGCCGAACACGCCCGGGGGGCTGGACGGGGTGAACAACTTCACCGCGAACGCCAGCACGGGCGGAAACAACTATGAGACGGTGGTGCACATCGACCAGAATGTATCGGAAAAGCAGCACATCAGCGCTCGATACACGAACTGGATGAACGACAACCTCCCCATTAACCCGCTGGGCACAGGCATCTGCCAGGACCGCTGCGGCGAGACCTTCACCACCAACAACTTCGTCTTCGGCGACACCTACTCTTTCAGCCCGACGACGATTCTCGATATGCGAATCAGCTACGAGCGTTTCTACTATCTTCGCTCGGCGCTGCTCACGAATTTCAGTCTGACCAGCCTGGGGCTGCCTGCCGGGCTGGCGTCGCAGGTCGAGTTTCCCGGCCCTCCGGTGATGAGCGTCTCGGGATTCGACACGGCCGGCACATTTTCAAGCCAGGGCGCCGACAGCACGATTCACAACGCCACGGACACCGACCGGATCGCGGGGAACCTGACAAAGTTCATCGGAAACCATACGCTGAAGTTCGGCGGCGAATTCCAGCGCGGAACGTTTAACTACGTTCAAACCAACGTTTCGGCCGGGATCTTCTATTTCAACAATGGATTCACCGCACAAAATCCGCTCACCGGCGTGGATGGCCTGGGGTTGGCCTCCTACCTGCTCGGGTATCCGGACAGCGGGAGTGCGGACGTCGCCGCCCCGGTCGCCGCCGAGCAACTCTATCCGGGATTGTTCGTCAACGATGACTGGCGGGTGGCTCAGAAATTGACGCTCCACATGGGCCTTCGCTGGGAGGACGATCTACCCTGGACGGAGCGGCACAACCGAATCAGCTTTTTCGACCCGACGATCCAGAATCCTCTGGTGCAGTCGGTTGGCAATTATCCCGGCGCGGTCGAGCTGGTCGCTTCGAGCGTTCGCGGCTCGCGGTACAACGACAATAACAACTTGAAGCAATTTTCACCTCGCGTCGGTCTCGATTATGCCGTGGGGCAGAATACGGTCTTCAGCATGGGATACGGAATTTTCTGGCTCCCGACCGATGTTGGATTCGCCACCTCGCCGAACAACGATGCGATCAACAGCTTCGGCACTCCGTATACGGCATCGGTGAACAACGGCCTCACGCCGGTGAATAGCCTCACCAATCCCTTCCCGCAGGGCGGCATCATTTCTCCGCCGGAACGGAATCCCAGCTATCAGAAGATTCTGCTGGGAACGGGCATCACGGAGAATTTCGTCAACAATCCCTATCCGTATGCCGAGCAGTGGAACGTCGGAGTTCAGCAGCAGATAGGCAGCAACCTCGTCCTGGATATCGCGTATGGAGGGGCAAAAGGAACACACCTCCCGTACTATGCCCTGAATCAAAATCAATTGCCCGATCAGGATCTCGCTCTGGGGGATGCTCTGCTCAAGCCGGCGGCCAATCCGTTCTATGGAATTATCAATCCAGCGTACGGCTTGGGCGCCCCTACCGTCCCGGCAGGGCAGCTCTTGCTGAAATATCAGCAATACAACGGGGTTTCGATCGCCAGCGCAGCCCAGGGAGAATCTTCCTACAACTCGATGCAGGTAAAGCTTCAGCGGCGCTTCTCCGGAGGAGCTTCGGTGAACGCAGCGTATACCTGGTCAAAGCTCATGAGCGACACGGATACGCTGACCGCGTGGCTGGAGCCTGCCACGGCGGGCGCCTATGGCGGCGTCCAGGATAACAACAATCTGAAGGCGGAAAATTCACTCTCGAGCAATGACGCCACCAACCGCCTCGTCCTGAGCTATGTCTACGATCTTCCTGTGGGCAGGGGCAGGGCGAATCTCTCCAACATCTCCAGAGGTCTGGACTACGTCATCGGCGGGTGGGGTGTGGAGGGCATCACCACTCTGATGAGTGGGTTCCCGCTGGGATTCAGCACCAACGAGAATCTAACGAACTCGTTCGGAGGCGGGTCCAGGCCCAACGTCGTTCCGGGTTGCGCGAAACAAATAAACGGCGCGGCAACTTCCAGGCTGAACGAGTGGTTCAATACGTCCTGCTTTACCCAGCCCGCGGCCTTTACTTTTGGCAATGAATCGCGCAACGACGGCCAATTGCGGGCTCCGGGCGTGGCAGACTGGGATACGTCGGCCTTCAAGAATTTCTCGCTGGATGCGGAAGGGAAGAGGGTAGTCCAGTTCCGCGTCGAGTCCTTCAATGTGTTCAACCGGGTTCAGTTCGGGTATCCCGGAACCACCCTGGAAGTCTCAACCTTCGGAGTCGTCAACCAGCAGTACAACCTGCCTAGAATCGTGCAGTTTGCCCTGCGGATCAACTACTGACCGGGGCCTCGGGCAGGGATCGAGCCGTGAGGTTCGATCCCTGCCCGGCGCGGTTTGCCCATTTCCAACCAAGGGAACAACCGCTTCCAGGGCCGGTCCATTTGAGATGTGGAAAGGCGACCTCGGAGTCTGACATACTGGTGACCCGGTCGCCGGGAGGGAGTTCGCGGCCGCAAGGGAGTGGGCGGCATCGGAGATTCCAACCGGCGCGCACACGTTCGGGAGCGAGATGTCGCGATGGTTGTTTTCCTGGGTCCTGACGGCGGCGCTGACCGCCAGCATTTTCTCCGTCACCACGCCGAAAAGCATCGATTTCGTTCAGCAAAACTCTCCCACGACCAATAAATATCTGATCGAAACCATGGGCGGCGGAGTGGCGCTGCTGGACTACAACCGCGATGGTTTGCTGGATATTTTTCTCGTCAACAGCGGCTATCTTGAGCCGTCCATGCCCTCCGAGAATTTCCGGCGCAACGAGCCGAAGTACTGGAACCGCCTTTATCGCCAGAATCGCGACGGAAGCTTCACGGATGTGACCAAGGCCGCGGGACTCTCGGGGGTCGCGAACGGCGACTATGGCATGGGAGTGGCTGTCGGCGATTACGACAACGACGGCTATCCGGACATCTACGTCACCAATTACGGCAAAAATATCCTCTACCACAACAACGGCGACGGCACCTTTACCGACGTAACGGCCAAGGCGGGCGTCGCCGCCGGAGGGTGGTCGGAATCCGCGGGATTCTTCGACTACGACAACGACGGGCGCCTCGATCTCTTCGTGACGCGGTACATGAAGTGGGATACGAAAACCAACAAGGCCTGCGGGGGAAAATGGAATACCTACTGCCCGCCCGGAGTCTTTCCGGCAACCACCGATATTCTGTACCACAACAACGGCGATGGCACGTTTACCGACGTCAGCGAGCGCTCGGGGATCGCCTCCGTACAGGGCAGAGCGCTGGGGGTGGGGTTTGCCGACTACGACGGCGATGGATTTACGGATATCTTCGTCGCCAACGACGGCATGCGGGAGTTCCTCTTCCATAACAACGGCAACGGCGCCTTTACCGAGCGCGCTCAGGAGGCGGGGGTTGCGCTGGATAGCGACGGAAGCCCCTATGCCGGCATGGGCGTCGCCTTTCAGGACTACGACAATGACGGGCGGCCGGACATCCTGGTGACGAACCTGGCGAAGCAGATCTATGCTCTCTACCATAACGATGGCGGCGGGTCGTTTACCTATAGCAGTCTGCAGGCGGGCCTGGGGGCCCTCACCGCGGGAGACTCGGGCTGGGGCGTCGGACTGGTAGACTTCAATAACGACGGCTGGAAGGACATTTTTGCGGCGCAGGGGCACGTGATGGACAATGTCGAAACGATCGATCCCGCGCTCCACTATAAGCAGCCGCCGCTGTTTGCCTTGAATCGCAACGGACGATTCGAGAGCGCAGATGTGGGAACCGATCTTCCCGTCGCCGGCCGCGGCGCCGCCTTTGGCGATCTGAACAACGACGGCAAGATCGACGTGGTGATGAGCGTGCTCGGAGGGCGGCCGGAGATTTTCTACAACCACAGTTCGGGCGGCAACTGGCTCAGCCTGACGCTGATCGGCTCGCGCAGCAATCGCGACGGCATCGGGGCGCGGGTGGTGGTGAACGGGCAGACCGAGGAAGTATCCACCGCGGGAAGCTATCTTTCCGCCAGCGACAAGCGGGCGCACTTCGGGCTCGGCGACGCAACGCATGCGGATGTCGATATCTACTGGCCATCCGGGGTGCGCCAGTCTTTGAAGGGTGTCCGGAGCAATCAGTTCCTGGACGTGCGGGAGCCGAAGACGCCATGATGCCTGTCCTGCTGCTGCTGGCTATGGGTTCGCAGGATCCCTCCGCATCGGCGATTGCGCACATCAAGGCGGGGATAAGCGCGGATCAACAGGGGCGGCCTGCGGCGGCCATCGCGGAGTTCAAAAGGGCCGCCGATCTGGCGCCCGATTTCGCCCCGGCCTTCGTGGATCTGGGCGTGGCGTACATGAAGGAGAACCGTTACGCCGACGCGGTCGCGCCGCTGGAGAAGGCGCAGAAGCTCAATCCCGGCATTCCGGGCGTCGAGAAGATGCTCGGCTATGCGTGGCTGTTCCAGGGGTATGCGGCGCGCGCGATCCCCTGTTTCGAGGCGGCGGACGAGCAGGGCGGCCTGGGAATCGCGCAGGTGGAGACCGGCGACCTGACCGACGCGGTGGTGAATCTCCAGGCGGCGCTGAAGCAGCAGCCGACCGATCCCGATCTGCTTTTCTATATGGCGAAGGCCGCGGGCCTGCTGTCGAAGCAGGCGGGCGATGCGCTGCTCGACATGCTGCCGATCATGGATGCCAAAGGGCGCCAGATCCTCGCCGAGCGCGGCCTTGGTCCCGAGATGCTGCGCGCCTACGCGGATGGCCGGCGCG
>JAJYZK010000152.1 GCA_021799945.1 Acidobacteriota bacterium | reverse complement strand
GCCGGAAGTGTATCTGCAATGCGCTGCTTGCGAACATCGGTCATCCGCAAGTGAGGATTGGAAAACTCGTGGAGCCCGGCCTGGTGACGGCAGGCGCCGATCTGACCAGCGTCCCGCGATTCCTGGCGCGGGGCAGCTCCACCTACACAGCGGCGGACGTGATTTCCGTTCTTCTGAATGACTGCGCGAATGACTGCGGCGAGGCGCCCAGCCCAAGCGATGGCTGCGGCTCCCTCGCCGAAGGAAATCCCGCGTGATCTAGGGCCTGTTCACGCTACCCGGGCGAGCAGCGTTGCGAGCGAAAATCGGGCCAGACGAGGCGGAGGCCGCAGGCTGTGGCAGGCCCCCAGTCAAGGCCGACAACGAAGGATGGCCCGAGTTTCGCCGCAACCCGAAGGGACGGGGCGGATTTTCCCGACTGCTTTGTCGCTCGTCGCTAAAATGTCCCGACATTCGCCACTCCTCGCTTCGCGCATTCAGTAAAATCCGCTCCCGTCGCTGCCGTCCGGGTAGCGTGAACAGGCCCTAATCCGCGATCTACTCGACGAGTTGCAAATTCAAGGCGATCCGCACGCCATTCACCAAGACGATACTCCGGTTGATGACATCCTGACCGGTGCTTTTGTCTTCAATAAAGGAACGTATGGACTGCAGCGGGCAAATATAATCGATCGTTTCCGAGGGCGCCTGCTCCGCCCCGAGACGATTGAGGACGGAAAATTCGAGCGCATTGTATTTCGCGCCCGTCGGGAGCGTGGACCATAGGCTTTTCAGCTCGGGCGCGAGAAAGAGATCGAAGCTTTGGGCCGCGCGTTTATAGATTGACGTCGTTCCTCTCTCAAAAGACAACGGGTTGCTCATCGTGAGATGGAGAACGGTCTCATCGCCAAAGATTCCAATCGAAGGCGGCGGGCTCTTCGCCAAATGAAACTTCGCCCCGTCTTCATTGAGGATCGCGTTGAGTTGCGCTTGCAGTTGCGCCTGCAATTGCGCTGCGTCCCGAGATGTTGGGGGAGACTGGGAGGCAGGGGTCGCTTCTGCAATGGATACAGACGGAGGACCGGCGGCCGCAGACTCCGGAGCTGGGGGAGACGCGCTTGCCCGAGTAGCGGAAATTCCTTCCCGCGCCTGTCGCGGAACCGACCGTTCCAGGGCTTGTACGTTGAGCGGCGCACGCTGGCCCAGCGCCAGCCCGAATTCTTCGCCGTTCACAAAAATATCCGAGCGATTGAGAATCCGCTGCCGCTCCGCATTCCCGGAGGCCTTCGCATAGGAAAATGCGTCCATGCGATCGAACACGGCCGTCAGGACCTCCTGCCCTTCGTAGTCGTACGCATTGGTTGCATCGCGCGTGTTGTAGACGATCTCGAAACCAATCGCGTCGCAATCCACGTTCACGGGAATTTGCCGGCCGACGAGTTGCAGGATGGGCGCAATCACATCCTTGAAGGTCTGGCTGGCGCGCTCATTCCGGGAGAGTTTATTCACGTTGAAGGCCGCCTGGTAAATCCCGGAGATTTTCAATACCTCGCGACCTTCAAAATAGACGAATTCGATCCCGTTGGGATCGAACGCGGCCCGCCGCCCGGGCTTGGCGTTCGCATAGCGCGCCAACCGGAAGGGATACGGGAATTTCGTCGCGGCAATCGATTGCTGCAGGGATCGGAGCTGGGGGAGGTATTTCGCCTCATCGGCTTTCAACCTTGGGTTCAGTACTGCATCCGGGCTCACTTGACCCAATGCCGCCGACGTCACGCCGAGAAGCAGACTCAAGGCAGCGGGCCTGAGCGCGGTGTTGCATAAATGCGTCGCCCATCTCATAAAGGCTTGCGCCGCCGGTTCCGGAGGCGCCGGGCGGACGACTGGTCATAGGCAGGCACGGCGATGGCGCGCATATAAGCGATCAGATCCAAAATCTCGCCCTGCGTCAACGATTTGCCGTAGGGCGGCATCATGGCCGAATGTCCCGAAGCTCTTCCTCCGAGCGCAATCGCCTGCCGTAAAGATAGGTCGCTCATTCCATTAAACACCGCTCCATCGTTCATCAGCGGCGGCGTGGGAGTGACGTTCGAGCGATTGGAAGGTCCGGCCGGCGTCGTGTCCGAATGGCACCAAACGCATTGCTGGTAAAAGATTCGTTTGCCTTGCTCCTGATTGTAATCCAGCGGAATGATGTGTTGCGGGTTGTTCCAGTCCACCTCCGTTCCATAGGAGCCGGGAACGGCGTCCTCGATCAATTTCGGCTGCGGCGCCGGCGCCGGCACTCTATCCTGACCGGCCGACCAGCACCAGCAGGGCGGGTTCGGAAAGGTTTTCATCACGTAGTCCGCCAGCCCCAAACATCCGACCAGGACAGAGACAAAAATCAGCGCGAACTTCATCATTGTCCTCCCGCCGAAGCCGTGGACGCCGCGGTCCCCGATGCCGGGGCCTGCTTCAATGTCAGCAAATACGCAGTCAGGTTCCGAATCTCACCCTCAGTGAAGGAATGTCGCGGTTCGATGACGCCAGGAATCAATGCTTGAGGGTCGCGCAACCATGCCTCCATCCACGCCGGAGTCAACCAGTTGCCCGCATTGTTCAGGCTCGGCCCCACATACCCCCCGGACGCTCCGATCGTGTGGCACGACTGGCACTGATATTTCTTTTCGTACAGTTGTTTGCCGCTCGCCGCCATTTGCGGCGTAAACTCCTTTTGGTCGATCGCTGTGGGGTCCACACGCGAATTTCGCAGTGTAGTCGACACATACTGGGCGATCGCCGTCGCGTCCGCGTCCGACATGTTGAACTCCGGCATGCGCACGGTAAGCGTCGGACGAATCGTTTGCGGGTTCTTCAGAAACTGGACCAGCCAATTCCGCTGCGACCGGCTGCCCTCATACGAGAGATCCGGAGCCAAGGTTCCCCCATACCCGTTGAACGAATGGCATACAAAGCATTTGTAGCGCGCGTAGAGTTGACCGAATTGCCCATCAGGGTGAAACTCCGGGTGCGGCCGCTGGACGATCAGCGATTTCTGCGTGTTGCCCGCAATGGGGGGACCGACCATGCTGAGCAGGGCAGTGGTCAAATCGTCCAGGTCGGCATGGCTCACATGAAATTGAGGCATGCGTGTTTCAGGACTCACGGAAACCGGGTCTGTCACCTTGGAGTGGATGTAGGCGATCATGAACCTCGGAACGAGCGACACGCGGACGTCGAGTTGCGGGACGCTCCCCTGGACAAAATGCAGCGAAGCAGCCTGTTTCCGCGGCGTCTGGACTTGCAGCAGGTAGCGACCCGCCGCCATGCCCAGCGCCGAGAGATCGGGTCCGAAGTTCCTGGGTGGAACGACCCCCTGAATCGCATGGCATTCGGCGCAGCCTTTTTCGCGAAACAATTGCTGGCCGAGCTTCACCTCGGCCTCGGTCGGGGCCCCCAGTTTCGGCGTATTTTGCAGCAGGTCGGGATCGGTGAGCCGTCTCAGGATGTATTGCGAGACTACGTACAGGTCCTGGTCCGACCACTGATACCGCGGCATTCTGGTGTGTTGCAGGTACCCCTGCGGATCGCGCAACCAGGCCACCAGCCAGTCCGGCTTCACTTTGTTGCCGACCTTCGTCAGTTCCGGCCCGATGTCTCCCCCGATGAGGGTCGTTTCCCCGCCGCGATCAACGGCCAGCGAGTGACAGGTCACGCAAAACATCTGGTTGAAACGGATTTGCCCTTGGTCCGCCACATCTCCTTTCTTCGCCACGGCGGCGACCATGCCCGGATTGAATGCATACGGCGCAACGGGCTTCGCCCGCTGAACGCTCAAGTACGCTGAAAGCGCGCGCAACTCCTCCTCGCTCAGTTGGAACTTCGGCATTCGTGGATCGGTATCCACGCCATCCACGGTCACGTTGCCATCCGCGTCGGTGAGGGTGCGCGGCTCCTTCAGCCACTTGTAAATCCATTCGCGGCTCACTTTGGTCCCCACACTGGTGAGGTCGGGGCCCAGCATGTCGGGGCGATCGATGTCCTGAAGTCGATGACACCCGATGCAATTGTATTTTGCGAGCAACTGCCGTCCATGGTTCAGCCGAGGGGTCTGGGGCAGGTCTTCTCGATGGCATGCGCCACAGCTGGCCTGCACGTATTCCTTCGGCGCGACCGGCTGCTTCCACGCCAGAGCGCCAGGCTGCGTGCGCGCAAAGCTGACGGGGCCCTGCTTGAATTCTCTCCATGCGCGCCAATCCGTTCTCACCTGCCAGCAGATCAGGGTCAACAATACAACCATGCAGACAGCGAACGCATGAGGCGCCCACACACTTATGCTTTGAAATCGTCTCGCGGACATGCCCGCTCCATCATCCAATCCAGGTCCGGACTCGTGTTCCAATCGGCTATCCGCCCGGGTCTTCAACTCGCGCTCCGGCCGCCGCCAACAGACCGGCAATCCGCCGCACGCGAGTTCGGAAATCGTAAGGACGGGCTGGGCTGCGTCGAATTTCGACTCTCAGCCCATCCTTGTCTTCGGCCTCCCCGAGAAACTTCCCACAACGGCGTCCCCGGCTCCGCGCGCTATCTCTTGACGGTCAAGTTGACGCTCGCGACGCTGGCTCCTACGTTCACCGCCTGCGTTACCGGCTTGGCTCCTTCGGCCCAGGTGGTGAGGGTGTATTTGCCGGACGGGACATTTTTGATCGTGAATTCGCCTGCCTTGTCGGTCAGCGCGAAGTATGGAGTAGGCACGACGATAATGTAGCCGGACATTTCGGGGTGGACGTTGCAGAGCAGCGGAACGTCGCCCAGTTCGTTGAAGGTGAACGGCTTCGAAACTCCCTGCGGCCAGGTCCCCATATTGTGCGCCAGCTTGCGATTGCGATTGATGGCCGGCCAATACACGTTGTGGCCCACCGCGTCTTCATTGGTGAAATCCACCGTCGTTCCCTTGAGAACCACTAGCACATGCGGAGCAAACGCCAGATTGTGCTGATCCATGACCGCATGCTGTGTCGGTGGAGGGAATGTTTTGCCCGGTATGGCGTCGACATAGACAGCGATATTCTCCGGAGAACGCATTCCCGGCGCCAGCACCTTTCCTTTCACATCGCCCGCCCAGGAAACGCTCGTGAGAGATCCCAGGGTAACTATCGCTACGGCCGGCAAAAAGATCCTCTTGAAAAGTGTCATCTCCATATCTCCTATTGAAGTAGCTCCGTCGAACTTGAAACCGTCTAATCCCTGCTGTTAGCCCTTGTTGTCATTCCTTGCGGTAAACCCGTGTCGTTAAAATGCGAAATCAATTCCCGATATAAACTTATTGTCGCGATAAAACCTGTTGCCTCCCGGGACCGGCTGCTGATAACCGAACGAATACTGCGACTCCAGCTTGATGTTGGGGCGCACAAATATTTGCAGCCCTGGGCTATAGATGTTCCGCGTGTCGTAACGGGATATCCCATTGAGGCGATCCGTGGGAGAATTGACGCCGTCATAGCGCATCAGTCCGATAAGCCAGGGATAAAACCAGTACTCGGCTTCAAGAAAGCCGCCGGAGAAGGTCACCGGCGTGGCGGAAACAAAGCCTGTGCCGGTTGGGTTAAGCGCCTCGTTGGAGTCATGAGCGTGCTCCATGAGGCCCCACAATTCGAAGTTCCCGCGGAATCTATAATCGAAGGCGCCGCCTGCTCGATAGAAGGGCTCGCGAATCGTCGGCAGCCCCGCGTATAAAGTCCCTCCCTGATTGAGATCGTTTCTCCCGAAATATCCGAAGGCGTTGAACTTGATCCAGGTGTGGTCATGGATGCCGGTCGGTCCGGCGGCCTGAATCATTTTGCGGATCGCCGGATTCCGCTCGAGATTCCAACCTTGCCAAAAATTGACATACACGTCTTTGGAATTGCGCGCGGACAGGGGCGCGGTCCCATACAAAGAGTTCTCGCCGTCGAGGACCGCCACGCTCCACCAGGTATAGCCATGGTGCGGATACCCGCCAAACTCAATCCCCCGTTGCGGCGATGAAAAAGTAAAGGGGTTTGCGGTGGTTCCTGCAAGCGGACCCTTGCCGGTGGGATTGACGTAGGCCGTCTCGTCGTAAATTGCGTAATCCGTCAGGTTGATGGTTCGAGCCTGGGTAAATGGCAGATCGATTTCAAACTGTCCATACCGGACATTGAGATCGTTCTTCGGAACATGGAGATAATACCCGACAAAATTGTTTGCCTTGAGGTAGGCGTCCCCTAAGCCTCCATCGGCGCCGGAACCGCCTGTGGCCAGATCGTCGTCGATCCAGAACTCCAGCGACGGCCCAAGGCTGCTGGCAGCGATGATCGTGAACGTATTCGGCTCGAATAAGTCCGTGGCCGGAACATAGCCATTCTGCGCGATCAACCCCGGCGGCTGGGGACGGTTGTAGTTAAAGTATCCGGAATAGCGGAATGCGATGGGGAGAATAGGAAGTTCTCCCGGCCAAATGGAATGCGGAAAAGCCTCTTTCTGCGCCGGCGCGCCGAGCATCAGGGGCGGCTCCTTGACGAAATCCTCGTCGTCCGTTGGAAACTTGAAGCCGTTCTCTTTGAAGGCCAGCCCAAAGTCATTGAGCTCTGGCCAATTGTTGTGGCAGGTGGGGCAAGCAGTGTGGTACTTGCGGGCGAATGCGGGTATCGCCTTTGCATCCGGCGCGGCGGCTTGCATTGCGATCAGGATACTTAGGACTAGCAGACGAGTCGCAAGAGTTCGTTGAGGTTCGTGGTCCATTCCTGGGGGCCTCTCCGTGCCTCATCCAGTCATGGATCACTACAGGAACCACCCGGACTTCATCAGCACAACGTAGACTATCGTTCACCTCGCGACAAAACAGTGATAGCTATCACGATCGGAGGTGACGGCCGTCACGCCCGCGCGGATCGGATGAAATAGAAGAGTTATGCAGGTTAGAGCGGTGATTCGCCGGATCTGAGATACCGAGCGACGCTCGTGGAGCGCCTCGATTTCTCAGCGGCGATTGATCTCAATCGTGGACTAAGGCGAATAAGGGAGGAAGCAATAAGGCCGCCGGCCTTGCCAAAACAGGCAGTAAGCGCCGCGGGAGCGACAGCTGACCGCGTCTCACTCCATGGAGGGTTTGAAACTGTGTCTGGCTCAGACCGATTGCTCATGGGCCGGAAGAGAGATGGAGACCGCCGTCCGCGAGAGCATCGCCGCGCGGCGCCCGCCGTATTGCATCGGCGCCGGGATTGTAAGCTGTCGCATTTGCGTTCGCGGCGATCAGTTATCCGTCGCAAACACTCCTGC
>JAJYZK010000151.1 GCA_021799945.1 Acidobacteriota bacterium | reverse complement strand
CTTCGGCATCGCACGGTTCTTTCTGGGCCTGGGTGAAGCGGGTAACTTTCCCGCGGCCATCAAGACCACGGCGGAATGGTTCCCCCAGCGGGAGCGCTCGCTGGCCACCGGGATCTTCAATTCCGGCACCAATGTCGGGGCCATCCTGGCGCCCGCGGCGGTTCCCTGGATCACCCTTCGCTTCGGATGGCGAGCGGCCTTTCTTTCCACCGGCGCATTCAGCATGGCCTGGATCCTCTGGTGGGTCATCCGCTACCGCAGACCCGGGGAGCATCCCCGCCTGAAACCCGTGGAGCTGCGCCACATCCGCAGCGATGCCGCGGCCCCTGTCAAGGCCCTCCCCTGGAAGCAACTCATCGGGTACCGGCAGACCTGGGCCTATGCGTCTGGGAAGTTTTTCACCGACCCCATCTGGTGGTTTTATCTCTATTGGCTACCCAAGTTTTTCGACGGCCGCTATCACCTCGGGCTGAGCCGGCTGGGCCTGCCTCTGATCGTGGTCTACAACGTCTCGGCGATCGGCAGCATCGGAGGCGGATGGCTGCCCGGCCTGCTGCACAGGAAAGGGATGGGGATGCCGCGCGCCCGCCTGAGCGCCATGCTCCTGTGCGCCTGCCTGGTGCTGCCGGTCGCCGTGGCGGGCAGCACCGCATCTCTCTGGGCGGCGGTGGGCATTCTGAGTCTAGCCGCCGCCGCGCATCAGGGCTGGTCCGCGAACCTGATGACCACGACCTCGGACATGTTTCCCCAGGAGGCGGTGGGCGTGATCGTCGGCATCGGCGGCCTGGCGGGCGCGCTCGGCGGCGTTCTGTTCTCCCTGAGCACCGGGTGGATTCTCCAGTTGAGCCACAGCTACCAGCCGCTGTTTGCGATGGCCGGCGGCGCGTATCTCGTGGCCTGGCTGGTGCTTCAGATCCTCGCGCCCCGGCTGCGGCCAATCCCGGCCCCGGTCGCGGCGGCGTAATTTGCGGACTCCCGCCGGGGCTGCGGAACCGCCGCGCGCGGAGGCCCTCAGGCCGCCGGGCCGACCTCGATCAATCCCTCCTGATCGAGCTTGCCCAGCAGTTCCAGCACGTCCCGCTCAATGACCCCGGGCGGCGCATCGTAGCGAAGGACCAACTCGTCGATCAGGTCTCCGACGCGGATGGGAACGCTCATCCTCCGCCATATCTCGCCGCCCATGCTCCCCAAGCCATAGCAGCGGCTCCGCTCCAGGCTCATCAGCACCACTTCGCCCGCGACATCGGCCTGCACGGGATTGCGCCCGCAGCAGACCGTGCAGGTGAGATCGATGGGCATGGCTCGACGCCTCCTTCGGCTTCCGCAGAGCGGATGAAAAGTTGCGCCGGGGAACGCACAGTGGCGCGCCGCGGCTCTGCCAGAATTATGCCAGCCCCGCGCGCCTCCTCTCACCGGCATCCTGCCGGCGGGCGCCCACTTCGCCAATCTCCGCCCCGTCCGCGCTCTGCTATTGTCGATGGCATGCCGGAGGAGATCGGAGGCGAATCTCGCGTACGCCAGCGCTCCGGCGAGATTGCTTCGCCCGCTCCATCCGGCGGCGCCCGGTGGCTGCCCGCGCTCCTCGCCTATCTGCGCAGCCTGATCGATATCGCCCGTTGGAGCCTGGCCGCGGGCGTGCTCCTGATGACCGTGACCTCGCTGACCGAAGGTCTGGGCGTGGCGCTTCTCTTCCCCATTTTGCAGGTGGCGGGCTTTCAGGTCGCCGGACAGGGCCATGTCGGCCACTACACCGCGGAGGTGGAGCGGCTGCTTGCCCGCAGCGGAATCCCCGAATCGCTCTGGCTGGCTCTGCTGCTGGGCCTCTTCGTCCTGCTCTTCGCCCTGCGCTCCCTGTTCAGCCGGGTGCAGTCCGTGCTCACCTTCGGCATCGTCGTGAAGTATGAGCTGGCGCTCAGCCGGAGCCTGTTTGAGGCCGTGGCCCGCGCGGATTGGATGTTTCTGGCGCCCCGCAGGTCTGCGGAGTTCGCGCACGCGCTCACCGGCGAATTGACGCGGCTTTCGGTCGGCACCTACATGCTGATCGGAGCTTTGTCCAACGCCATCCTCGCCCTCTTTTACATCGCCATCGCCCTCAAGCTCTCCGCGCAAATGACGTTGCTGGTCCTGGCCGGCGGCATGATTCTGCTTTTGTTTTCGCGGCGCTGGCTGCGGGCCGCGCATGAGACCGGCTCGGCCGTCTCGGAGAGCATGCGTGAGGTGTATGCCGCGACGGGAGAGCGGCTGCAGAACCTGAAGACGATGAAGGCATACGGAGCGCAGGATCGGGATCTGGCGATGCTCGCGGCTCTGCAGCGCTCGGCGGGGGCGCAGAGCCTGCGCAACATCCGCAGTCAGGCCGCGGCCGCCTTCTGGTTCGAGGCCGGATCGCTGTTCGGCCTGGGCTTTCTCAGCGTCGCCTCGCTCAGCCTTCTCCGCGTCGCGGCGGCCTCCATTCTGCTCCTGCTCGCGGTCTTCACCCGGTTGATGCCGCGCCTGGCGGCGGGCAATAACCAGCTTCAAGGCTTCCTCACCGAGCTGCCGGCCTTTGAAAGAATCATGGAGATGCGCGCCGAGTGCGCCGCCCATGCCGAGCCCGCCGAGGAATCGGCGCAGGCCCCCGCTCTGCGGCATGAGCTGCGGCTGGAGGAGGTCTGCTTTCGCTATGGACCCGCCGACGACGGATCGGCGTCGGCGCGGGTTCTGGACCGCGCCTCTCTCAGCATGAGCCGGGGCAGGATTACCGCTCTTGCCGGCCCCTCCGGAGCCGGCAAGAGCACGGTAGCCGATCTGGTCAATGGACTGCTGACGCCGGAAAGCGGCCGGATTCTGATCGACGGCCTGGAGCTGGAGCCGAAGATGGCGCCGAGCTGGCGGCGGCAGGTGGGTTATGTCGGGCAGGATACGCCGCTGTTTCACGACACAGTCAGGGCCAACCTGCTGTGGGCGCAGCCGGGATCGGACGAAGAGCAGATGCGGCAGGCGCTGCGCAACGCCGCAGCCGACTTCGTCTTTGGCCTGCCCGGCGGGCTGGACGCCGTGGTGGGCGACCGCGGAGCGCTTCTCTCCACCGGGCAGCGGCAACGCATCGGACTGGCTCGCGCCCTGCTGCGGACTCCCGCGCTCCTCATCCTGGACGAAGCCACCAGCGGCCTGGACCTGGAGAACGAACGCAAGATCCTCGACGTCGTCGCCGAGCTCAAGCGGACATCCGCAATCCTGTTGATCGCGCACCGCCCCTCCGCCATCGAGCGCGCCGATCTGATCTATGTTCTCGAACAGGGCCGCATCGTCGAGTCGGGCGGCTGGGCGGAACTGTGCGGGCGGCCCGGCGCGCGCATCGGCGGCCTGTTCCGGCTGCCGGAGCCCGGAAGATCCTGAAAATCCGGCCCGCCGCTTGCGGGGCGGGCCTGGATTCGATCCGCAGGCCAGGTCTGGAGGCTAGGGTGGCGAATCAGAAATTCGTTACAGAACAACCACAGATCCTTCGACTCCGTTTGCCCAAAAACCGGCCAAACTCCGCTCAGGATGACAGTTCATTTGTTCTGCAAACTTCTGACTCAAGACACTAGATCCGGAGTTGCGCCCAGCCGCCGTCGCCGGCAACCATCGCGTCCGCCTGCGCGGGACCCCAGCTTCCCGGCTGGTACCCATGCACCGGTCCCCCGCCGGACAGAACGGGATCGAAGATCCTCCACGCCTCCTCCACATAATCTTCGCGCGCGAACCAGAGCGGATTGCCCACCATCGCATCGCCCAGCAGTTCCTCGTAGGGCAGCAAATCTGCGGAGGCATCGCCGTGCGCGGCCTCCAGTTCGGTCGGCCCCCCACGCAAATCCGATCCGGAGACCTTAACGGAAACGCCGAGGCAGATCGATTGCGTTCCGCCGAGGCGAAGCCGCACATAGTTCTGGGGCTCCGGGCTGCTGGAAAAGATGGGCGGCGCCTCCCGCAGCTTGGCCACCACCTCGGTCCCCGTCGCCGCCAGACTTTTGCCGGTGCGCAGATAAAAGGGCACCCCCCTCCAGCGCCACGAATCGAGTTCGACCCGCAGAGCCACATAGGTCTCCGTCTGCGAACCCGGCTTTACGCCGGCGACCTTTTGGTATCCCGCATACTGGCCTCGCACGATATCCTTCTCGGCCAGCGTTCGAATGCTCTTGAGAACCTTCACCCGCTCATCCCGCATGGTGCGCAGGTCGAGAGCCGGCGGGGGCTCCATTGCGACGTTGCTGAGCACCTGCATCAGGTGGTTTTCCACCACGTCGCGGATCGCCCCGACTCCGTCGTAAAAGGCGCCCCGGTCTTCGACGCCGAACTGCTCGGCCATGGTGATCTGCACGCTCTCGATGTACTGGCGCCTCCAGATCGGCTCCAGAAACGAATTCGCGAATCGGAAGAAAATGATATTCTGCACCGCGTTCTTGCCGAGAAAATGATCGATGCGGTAAATGTCGTCTTCGTCGAAGGTCCCGCTCACGATGGCATTGAGCTGCCGCGCGGAGGCCAGATCGCGTCCAAAGGGCTTTTCAATCACCACCCGGGCGCCCTCGGCCGAACCGGACTTTTTCAATTGGTCGACCACCTCGGCGAAGAGAACCGGGGGGATGGCGAGGTAATGCAGGGGATGCCTTGCGCCGCCCAGCTCCTGACGGACGCGCTGGAATGTCGAGTCTTCGCTATAGTCGCCGTCCACATAGCGCAGCTTCGAGAGCAGTTTCGGGAAACCCTCCGCATCCAGGCCCCCATGCTTCTCCACGCTCTCTTTTGCCCGCTGCTTCAGTTGGTCTAGCGTCCAGCCGGCCTTGGCCACCCCGACGACCGGACCGATAAGCTTGTCCCGCTTGGCCAGTCTTTGCAGCGCGGGGAAGATTTGTTTGTATGCAAGATCGCCGGTGGCCCCAAAAAAGACCAGAGCATCCGAGTGGGGTTTCTCCATTCTCTCTCCTCATGCCGCGCTCTCCGGAGCATGCGCAACACCTAAATTGTACGATGCGGTTTCGCGGCGCAGGCTCCGGCCGCCCGATCCATGGCCGTGCGTCGGGCCGAGCCGTTCCCGGGCGTCGGCCGCCCCGAGCATCGAAGCTGGTTGAAAACCGCCCCGAAGCAAGGAGCGAGGCGCCGGATCCGGCATCCCGGCGCCCGCTTCATGGATGGGCGGGCCTTTGACCGGGCGCAAATCTGTTTTTCAAGGAAGTTCTTTCAATCCGCTCCTGAACGAACTCCCAGCCGCAGCCGGAGCCGGAGCCGGACTGCTCTACGCTGCGGTAGCCGCGCCGCCCAATTCCCCAGCGCGAGGCCGCCGCGGAGGAGCCATTTCTCAGGGGTTTACCGGCCCCTCGCGCCCGCCGTTACCAATTGCGAGTACCACTGTGACGGTAATCGTTGCATATTCATTTGCGCTCATGGGACGCCGCCGGTAGTCTGGCAATCGAGCGGTGGTTCTCCCCGGAAGGTTTTGCCGATTCCTCGGGGGAGGGCTTCAGCAGGGCATTCGTCGGAGAGCCACCGTCATATTTTTTCCGGGCCGCGCTTGCGGCCCGTTCTCTTTTTTCTCCGACGACGCCTTCACCCTTCGAAACTCGAATGAGATGCGCCGTGAAGCTCTCCGATCCAGCCGCGGCGGCTCCGCCTCGCCTACTTCTTGCCGATCTGGTCGATCTCCCGTTGCAGCGCAAAGGCGTCCAGCGTCGCCAAGGGCAGGCTGAGGAAGAGGCTGATGCGACGATCGAGGATCGAGAATGCCTGCGCAAAAGCGCGGTCAATCTCCTCCGGTGCGCCCCGGACGGCCGCGGGATCGGGAATCCCCCAATGCGCCGTCATGGGCTGGCCCGGCCAAAACGGGCAGACTTCCTTCGCCGCCTGGTCGCAGACTGTGAAAACAAAATGGAGTGGGGGCGCGCCTGGCCCGGCGAACTCGTCCCAGGACTTGCTCCGGAGATTCGCCGCCGTCATGCCGGCTTTCTCGACCTGGCGAATGGCCTCCGGCCGTACGAAGCCCGTGGGGTGGCTTCCCGCGCTGAAGGCGACGAAGTTCGGAGAGCCTTTGCGGTTCAGAATCGCCTCCGCCATGATCGAGCGGGCCGAATTCCCCGTGCAGAGAAACATCACGTTGTGCGAAGCCATAGGGAGGGTCCTCGTGCGCAGAGGCCGGCGGGGAGCCTCCGCGGGGATTGGAGCCTGTTCGCGGGCCGCTTACCCGCGGCTGCCCGGACCGCGATGGGAATCCGCAGCCCTGGCGCCCGGCTTGATGGCGTACACCCGCACGCTTGCCGCGGCCGCATTCACGTCATAGTGCGAGAGCAGGGTCTTCAAGTCATCGTGCAGTGAATCCGCAGCGACGGCGCAGCAGGAATCCTCCACCACCGGCAGAGGATTGGAGGCCTCCATCGCCGGCGAGCAGCAACCGGCCTGATTCTCGATCTTGGCGTACGCATTCAAGTCCGCTCCGCTGTCCACGATGTGCGCCTGCTCGAAGCCCGCCGCCAGCAACCCGCTGCGGTAGTCGCCGATCGGGATGGCGCCGGCAATGCAGCCGACATAGGCGGCGACGCTCTTCGCAATTTCCTCGGGCAGCTCGCGCTTCAATGCGATATCGCTGATCGCCACCCGGCCGCCCGGCTTCAGAACGCGGGCCATCTCCCGAAAGACCGCCGGTTTGTCCGGCGCGAGGTTGAGAACGCAATTGGAAACGATGCAATCGACCGATGCATCCGGCAGTGGAATCCGGTCGATGGTTGACTGGTAAAACTCCACGTTGTCGTAGCCGCCCGCTTCGGCATTCGCGCGCGCGCGCGCAATCATGGCCGGAGTCATATCGATGCCGATGGCGCGGCCCTGCGGGCCGACCATCTTCGACGCCAGAAAGACATCCAGGCCTCCGCCGGAGCCGAGATCGACGACCACCTCGCCGAACTGGATGCGCGCCGTGGCCGTGGGATTGCCACAGGACAGGCCCATGTTGGCCTCCGCAGGGATCGCCGCCAGCTCTTCAGGGGAATAGCCGAAGGCCTCCGCCACGGCCCTCACGCCGGCGTTCTCGCTCGAAAGCGAACTCGCGGCTGCTGCGCCGTACTTCGCTTTCACCGACTCCAAAATCCGATCGGCGATCCCATCCGCCATGGGGCTCTCCTTCCAGTCGGGGTCAATCCGGTGCGGAGCCGCAGCTTCGGGTTGACCCCGGCTCTCGATGACATATATGCATACACGACTATATTCCTTGGAATTATATTCGTCAAGGCGTATAAATAAAGCAGAATGGCGAAATCCTCGCGGTTCGATATCGAGCGTTTCTT
>JAJYZK010000150.1 GCA_021799945.1 Acidobacteriota bacterium | reverse complement strand
TTGGCCCATGGATAGGAGCGGTCGAGTTCGGATCGCACCGGGAAGTAGACGCTGAAGAGAAGCAGCGATATCAGCATCCACTGAAAGGCAACGATCTGCCAGAAAATGGTGAAGGCCGCGATGGGGCCGGGAAAATAGCCGGTGCGGGCGCTGAGCGCGGGCACCGCGTTCATGATGCCCAGCAGAAACCAGGCATTGCGGTCCCAGGGCTTGGCCAGCACCACCCAGTAGCCGAGTCCAAGACAAAAGACCGGGAAGAGCACCACCGCGAGCGACACCACCACCCACAGCGTGGCCGTGGTCCGTCTGGTCCGCTGCGGCATCATGGGGATGAGCGCGGTCCGCATGGCCCCCGCGCGATCGTGATACACGATGGTGAAGCGCCTGCCGTGCTGCGCCAGGTACGCCTCGCGAAAGACCCCGGCCAGGCCGTTGAAGGGCTGCCCGTCGATAGAGACAATCTGGTCGTCGCGGTCCATCCCCGCGCTCTGCGCCTCGGGAAGAAGCGCGAAGAGGTGCTCATCGTAGGAAAAGGCGAAGGGCGAGCGCACCCGGCCGGGATGCAGCAGCGAGTCGAAGGTGGCCGCCACGCTGGCCACATAGAACAACCCTGACCCGGCGACGACCAGGGCCAGCAACAGATACGGCAGATTGCTCTTTTTCGATAGCATGTGTGCGCCCGGCGCTAACGTGGTTGCGGGAAAAAGGCTGCGGAGGATTCAGGCCCGGAGATGCGCCAACCTCCTCCTGGCGCGACCTGTTTGCGCCACCCTCGCACGCGCCCCGACCGCTGCCTGCGGCGCGGGCAGGTCCGTAGGCGGCATGGTAGCAGACGCAGCCCGCCCCAAGGAGAATCCTCCTCCGCGGTCCGCGGAGCCCGGCGCCAGACGCAGGCCATTTCCGCCGGGATCACGCGCCGGGATTCACGCGCCAAGCTCGGCCCTGGCCTCGGTGAACGCGGCCACGGCGAATTCCAGTTCTTCCCGGGTGTGCGCGGCCGATACCTGGGTGCGAATTCTCGCCTTGCCCATGGGAACCACCGGGTAGGAGAAGGCGGCGGCGAAGACTCCCTTCTGCATCAGCAGCTCGGCCATGCGCGAGGCGATCTTCGCGTCCCCGAACATGACCGGGACGATCGGATGTTCCCCGGGCAGGATGTCGAAGCCGGCGGCCGTCATCCGCTGCCGGAAGAAGGCGGCATTCTCTCGCAGCCGCCGGCGCAGAGACTCGGATTCCGTCACCAGATCGAGAACCTTCAGCGAGGCGGCAACGATGGGCGGAGCCAGGGAGTTCGAGAATAGATAGGGCCGCGAACGCTGGCGCAGCAGCTCGACGATGGCCTTGCGTCCGCTGGCATAGCCCCCGCTGGCCCCACCTAGCGCCTTGCCCAGCGTTCCGGTCAGGATGTCGATGCGCCCCTCCACCCCGCACAGCTCCGGCGTGCCTCGGCCTTCCCGGCCGATAAAGCCAACCGCATGCGAGTCGTCCACCATCACCATGGCCCCGTAGCTCTCGGCCAGGTCGCAGATCTCGCGCAGCCGGGCCAGGTAACCGTCCATCGAAAACACGCCGTCGGTGGCGATCAGACGGCGTCTGGCCGCGGAGGCTTCCTTGAGTTTGGCCTCCAGATCGGCCATATCGCCGTTGCGGTAGCGGAACCTTGCGGCCTTCGAGAGCCGGATGCCGTCGATGATGCTGGCATGGTTCAGCTCGTCGGAGATCACCGCGTCTCCCTCGTCCAGAAGCGTCTCGAACAGGCCCCCGTTCGCATCGAAGCACGATCCATACAGAATGGTGTCCTCCGTTTTGAGGAAGGCGCTCAGGCGAGTCTCCAGCTCTTTGTGAATGGACTGCGTCCCGCAGATGAAACGGACGCTGGCCAGTCCATACCCCCATCGGTCCAGAGCCTCCTTGGCCGCGGCCACCACCTCCGGGTGGCTGGCCAGCCCCAGGTAATTGTTGGCGCAGATGTTCAGCAGAGTGGCCCCGGCGACCGCAACCTGCGCCTGTTGCGGTCCGCACAGGACGCGCTCCTGCTTCAGCAGGCCCGCCTCGCGAATCTCCCGCAACCGGCCCTCAAAATCGCCTGGAACGCTCGCCTGCATCGCTGCCCCCGCTTTGCCCCTTCTTCCGCTTCAACGCAATCTCAAACTTTAAAAACCGCTGGGCGCCGGAGGCTTGGCCGAAATCCAGAGCCCGCCCCACCCTTACCGTCGCATCGGCCGCCGCTTCGGCGCGCTCTACAGCCAGCCCCTAAATTTTTGCTCCGGAGCTGCGCCAATCCAGGATCACCTTGCCCGCTTGACCGGAGGTCATGGCCGCAAAGCCTCGCTCGAAATCGCGGAAATCGAAGCGGTGCGTGACCACCGGAGAGATATCGACGCCGGACTCCAAAAGCACCGACATCTTGTACCAGGTCTCATACATCTCTCTCCCATAGATGCCTTTCACCGTCAACATGTTGAAGATTACCGGGCGCCAATCCATCGGGCTCGCTTCGGCAGGAATTCCCAGGATCGCGATTTTGCCTCCATGGCTCATGTTTCCGATCATGTCCCGCAGGGCCGCGGGGCTGCCGGACATCTCCAAGCCAACGTCGAAGCCCTCCTGCATGCCCAGCCGTTTTTGCACCTGAGCGATCGGTTCGAGGGCCGGATTCACAGCCAGCGTGGCCCCCATGCTCCGGGCCAGGTCGAGCCGGAATGGATTCATGTCCGCGACCACGACGTGCCGGGCGCCGGCGCGCCGGACCACTGGAATCGCCATCAGCCCGATCGGACCCGCGCCGGCGATCAATACATCCTCCCCCAGCACAGGAAAAGAAAGGGCCGTGTGCACCGCATTGCCGAAGGGATCGAAGATGGCGGCGATCTCCCCGTCGATGCCGGGATTGTGCCGCCAGATATTGGTCATGGGCAGCGCGATGAATTCGGCGAAGGCGCCCGCCCGGTTCACGCCGACTCCCAGCGTATGCGCGCACAGGTGCCGGCGGCCGGCCAGACAGTTCCGGCAGCGCCCGCAAACCACGTGACCTTCCCCGCTCACCGTGTCGCCGGGATAAAAGTCGCTCACGTTCGATCCGGTGGCGACGATTTCGCCGACGAACTCATGCCCGATCGCCATGGGTACGGCGATCGTTTTCCGCGCCCACTCATCCCACTCGTAAATGTGCACGTCGGTGCCGCAGATTCCGGTGCGCAGCACGCGGATCAGCACATCGTTAATGCCCACCTCGGGCTCGGGAATCTCTTCCAGCCACAGGCCGCGCTCCGCACGGCTTTTTACCAATGCCTTCATGCGCGCCGGTCCCTCCGCCTTGCGCCGCCGTCCTGCTCCGCCATCCCGACCCCTCGCCCGGACCAAGGCCCGGTATCATAAATAAGGACTGCTGCGGCCCGCCCGTCACGGACCAAGCCTCCAGCAATCGACAATGCCTCCAGCATAAATTGAACGGAGACAACCGCCCCGCGGAGCTTTTGCCTCCGCCGGGCGCCGGTTTCCGGCATGCGGTGCTATCCTATCAACCTGTGGTGGAAGCAGGTTTTCGCCCTCCCCGGCATCGCTGATCTTCCCCGCGGGCTACCCGCGCCAAGGCCTCATGACGCAGTCCGATCCACATCCTTCCAATCCCGAATCTGAGGTCGGCGATTCTTTCGGCGACCTTCTGCGAAGCTACGAACAAAGCCATTCCTTCGTCGGGGGACAGCAGATTGACGCAACCGTCATCTCCATCTCCGGCGAATCCATCTTTGTCGACGTTGGCCTCAAAAGAGAGGGCCTGCTGCCGGTCACCGCATTCGGCTCCGCAGAATCCGTCAGCGCCGGACAAAAGGTCCGGGTGGCGATCCATGGACGCGACGCGGAAGGTTTTTACCTTCTTTCGCTCTTGCCCGTCGAGCAGCCCCGGGATTGGTCCGCTCTGCAGGCGGCCTTCGCCGGCGGCAAAGCCATCGCCGGCACGGTAACCGGCCTGGTGAAGGGCGGCCTGAGCGTCGACGTCGGCGTGCGCGCCTTCCTGCCCGCCTCGCGCAGCGGAGAGCGGGATGCCGCGGGAATGGAATCGCTGGTCGGCCAGACCATTCGCTGTCGCATCACCAAGCTCGATGAGGCCGACGAGAACGTCGTCGTGGACCGGCGAGTCCTGCTGGAGGAACAGGCCCAATCCGACCGGGAGAACCGCTATGAGGAGTTGCGCGAGGGGCAGATTGTCTCCGGGCAGATACGCAGCCTGACGGCCTACGGAGCGTTCGTCGACCTGGGCGGAGTGGATGCGCTGTTGCATGTAAGCGACATGGCCTGGAGCCGCACGCAACGGCCGGAAGACGTCGTCTCTCCCGGCCTGCGGATCGACGTAAGGGTGCTCAAAATCGACCGTGAAAAGAGACGAATTTCCGTGGGCCTCAAACAGCTCCAGCCCGATCCCTGGGACTCGGCTGGGGACCGATACCGGCCCGGCATGCGCATTGCGGGAAGCGTCACCCGGGTGACGGACTTCGGGGCCTTTGTGCAAATCGAGTCCGGCGTCGAAGGAATGATTCACCTGTCGGAGATGTCGTGGACCCGGAAAAATAAAAGGCCCTGCGATCTGCTTCAGCCGGGGGAAAGCGTGGAGGCGGTGATTCTCTCGGTAAACGCGGGCGAGCGCCGGATCGCGCTGGGACTGAAACAGACCTTGGGAGATCCCTGGGCCGAGGCGGCGGAGCGGCTGACCCCCGGATCTGTATTCGAAGGCCCGGTAACCGGATTTACCAAGTTCGGCGCCTTTGTCGAAGTGAGCCCCGGCATCGAGGGCATGGTGGGCGTGAATGAAATCGACTCCGCGCGACGGATCCACCATCCCCAGGAAGCGCTCAAGCTGGGACAGCGGGTGCGCGTGAAGATCGTCGAAGCCCACCTGGCGAAAAGAGAGCTGCGGCTCACCATGAAACAGGTCTCCGCGGTCAGCCCGGCGGAATATTTTGCCGAGCATCGACCGGGCGATCCGGTTACCGGACGGGTGCTTGCGGTCGCCGACGGAGTAGCCAGCGTGGAGCTGGGCGAGGGGATCCAAGGCGCTTGTCCGATCGCCGCGGCGCCGCCCCAACCCGGGACGCCGGTCTCCGCCCCGGCCAAGGCCGCAAAAGAAGACCTGCAATCTCTTACCGCTATGCTCCAGGCGCGCTGGAAGGGGAATCGCGATTCCGCCGCGGCGGGCGCAGATGCTCTCAAGGCCGGACAAATTCGAAACTTCCGGATTGTCAATCTGGACCCGGCGGAGAAAAAGGTGCTCCTTGAACCGGCAACCTAGGCTGGCGCCGCCGAAGCTCACAGCATCCGCGGAGGCTGGACTGCTTTACGGAAATCGTTGAAACAGCAGATCCTTCGCTGCGCCAAGCGATGACAACAATCGCTGCGCACGGGATGACAGCGATTCTGTGTCGAACTTCGGAGACGCCACACCAGGGAGACGAGGTCCTTTAATTCCCGGTCCCGCTCAGGCTGAGTGTTGGAATTCCGCTGTTGTACGCATTGCTCTCCACCTGGACCGTTTGCGTCACCGCGCCCGTCGCCTGCGGGGTGAATTCGGCCTCGATGGTGCAATTGCTTTCCGGATTCAGAACAAAGCCCCCGGCGCAGCTCCCCCCCGAAATCGCGAAGGCCGTACCGGACAGCGAAGGACTGTAGTAGGGCGCGGAGAGCTTGAGACTGGCGTTGCCGATGTTATAGACCGAAGCGGTCTGGGGTCCGCCTGTTGTCCCCACCGTTACCGTTCCAAACGAGAGCGTCGACGCGTTTCCATTCACGAAGAGCAGGCTGTTGCCCGCCGCGCCGCCGCCGATACCCGCGATCACCAGGCTCTGCGACCCGGCGGAAACGGCCAGCGCGCTGGCGCTGGACAAGCTGCTGTTGTTGAAGTTCAACACATAGTTCGGCGCGAATTCGGGATCGACTGTTACCTGGTTGGTGACGCTGTCCAGCACATAAAGATCGTTGGCCGGATCGAAGGCCAGCCCCGCGGGTTGGGTCACACCGGCGATGGGAAGCGAAACGGCCGGGTTGTTCAGAGGAGCATACACCACCTGACCGACGCCGTTCGGATCGCCCCCGTCGCCGATAAACAGATCCCCGGTGGTGGGAACCGTGGTCAGCGCCTGCGGGAATACAATCGACACCGGACTGGTATTCACTTTGAACGCCGCTTCGCCATCCGCGGGAACTTTGACGATAAATCCGGGAGTGCTGCTGCTGGCCTCCACCCCGGCGGGACCGGCGTCGCCAATATACAAATTGCCCGCGTAGTCTATCGTGAGCGAGATCGGATGCTGCAGCAGTCCACCGGAATTCACCTTGTAGGGCGCGACTCCGGTGGTGGTAGGCACGACGATCACTTCGCCCAGCGTAAAGTCGGCGATATACAGGTCGCCTTCGCCATTCAGGGCCACGGCAGTCGGCGACGAAAGGGTGTACGGCGCGGTTTTTACCGGCGTCAGATTCTTCCCATTCAGGCCTTTCGTGGCGTAAACCGCTCCGGCCTGCGAATCGGCGACATAGACCGTCTGGTTCAGTCCGGAGATCGCCAGTCCCTGCGGCTGCTTCAACCCGGTAGCTCCGGCGGCGACATTGAGGGGATAGACAATCTCCGCCCCCGCCAGTCCGTCCACATAGACTTCCTCCGAGCCGAGGATGCCGGCCGCAACCCCTTGCATCTGGATCGCCACGCTCCGCAGCCCGGGATACACCGGACTCCCCGTGTAGAGCTCCTGACATACGTAGGGATAATAGGGCGAGATGGTCTGCCCTCCGCCCGCAGTCTTGTGTTCCCCGTCGGTGCACGTTCCCCCGCTCCCCTGCGCCGCCTCCGTGCTCACGTCTCCCTCCGTCACGGTCTGGAAGCCGCGAATATGGGCTGCGGCGTTGAGCTCGAAGTTGAAGGAGACCTGTGTGCCGGAGCCGCCAAGCGACACCTGGCCCAGGCTCACAGGATTGAGGTAATTCAACTGGATCGCGGCCCCGTCGGCGTAGTCCATCACGTCCAGGTTGCCGGAGGGATCGAGCGCGACGCCGCTGCTGGTATTCAGACTCGTCGTTGGAATGATGTAGGGATTCGTCGGATCCGAACCCGGAATCACGATCAACTGCTGGCCCGGATTCAAGCCCGTGCCCGTGCCCAGCTCGGTGAGGATGTATAGATCGCCAGCCGCGTCCAGCGCCAGTCCGGAGGGCTGGTTCAGCGTAAAGCCCTCGGTGTTCACCGGCTGCGCGGCCCCGCCGGCGGCCGGCGCGATGTACGCGCAGCCGGGTTGGTTATTGTCGG
>JAJYZK010000149.1 GCA_021799945.1 Acidobacteriota bacterium | reverse complement strand
CCAGTAATCCGGCGCCGGTCTGCGTGACTTGCATGCAAGCCTGGAGGATATGCAATGACGACTCTGACCCCTTATCTTCTGTTTGACGGGAGCTGCAAACAAGCGATGGAATTCTACCAATCATGCTTTGGCGGGGAGATGACGGAGATACGGGTGAAAGACTCTCCCGCGAAAGAGTTTATGCCCGTCCTTCAGCACGAGAAGATCCTCAATGCCCGATTGAAGAGCGGGAAGGTCGACCTCTCTGCGTCGGACTGGCTGCGGCCTGACCGGACGCGGGTTCAGGGCAATGCCGTTTGCCTCTATCTGAGCGGCGAAACGGCCGAGGAGCTGAGCGCCCTCTTCGCTCGGCTGGCGGAAGGTGGAGAGGTGACGGATCCGCTCGCGGAGAAGTTCTTCGGCGTATATGGCGCCCTGAACGACAAATTCGGAGTCCGATGGATGTTTCACGCCAGTTAGTCGACGGAAACCCAACCGCGTTTCGCAACGAGCAAAGGAAAGCACCATGAAATACATTCTTCTGATGTTTGGCTCGAAAGCGGGGGTTTCCGCCTATCGAGCATGGCCGCAGACCGCCCGCGACGCCCACATGCAGGCCCTGCAAGATATCGTGAATGGCCTGAATGAAGCCGGGGAATTCGTGGCCACCCAGCCACTGGCTGAACCGAATCGGGCCAAAATCGTCCGGGGCGAGCAGAACGGGCTGCCGATCACGGACGGAGTTTTCCCCGAAGCCAAGGAGTTTCTGCTCGGCTACTGGATCGTCGACGTCGCCACGGCCGAGCGGGCCTACGCCATCGCCGGCAAGATCTCGGCGGCGCCGGGGCCCGGAGGCATTCCCACTAACGTGCCGATTGAAGTGCGGGCGTTTGTCGAGTCGAGGACGGCCCGGAACTAGACACCCCGGGCCAGCCGATCAATCCAAGCCCGGGATCGCCGCGGACCGGTTTTGGATGTCCACACTCACGCGGGACGAAAGGAAAAATCCATGAAATACATTCTGATGATGAATACCATGCGAGCGGGAGTGGGCGTTCCCGCTTGGCCGAAAGCGGACCTTCAGGCACACGTCGCCTTCATGCGCCGCCTGAACTCCGACCTACAGGAATCCGGCGAGTGGGTTTTGGGCGAGGGTCTATCCTTTCCGAATCAAGCGCGCCTGGTGCGGGCCGGAAAGGACGGCCTTCCCGTAACGGACGGGGTTTTCCCCGAATCGAAGGAGTTCCTCGCCGGGTTCTGGATCGTCGACGTGGACAGTCCGGAACGGGCGTATGCGATCGCGGCGCGCGTGTCCACGGCGCCCGGGTCCGGCGGGGCGCCCCTGAATATGCCGATTGAAGTACGCCCGATCATGAGCGGGCCTCCTTCGGAGATGTTGTGAGGGCGGTGGGGAGCGCGAGGGACTGGGACGCGGCATCGGAGCGACTGCTGCGCGAGCTGGCGCCCGAGGTGCTGGGAGTGGTGGCGCGCCGTTTCCGCGACTTTCCCTCGGCCGAAGACGCGGTGCAGGAGGCCATGCTGGCGGCCTTTCGGCAATGGCCCAAGGAGGGGCTTCCCGAGAACCCGCGCGGGTGGCTGATCCGGGTGGCGTGCCGGCGAATGACGGACCTGGTGCGCAGCGAAATCGCGCGCCGGGAACGCGAGACCGCAGCGAGCGAGGAAGAGCAACCCGCGGCGCAGCCGTTTGAAGCGTCGGAGGGGGAGATGGATCCCCAGGACACGCTGATTCTGCTCTTCATGTGTTGTCACCCGGCGCTCAGCGCCTCCTCGGCGATCGCCTTGACGCTGCGGGCGGTGGGCGGCCTGACGACGGTGGAGATCGCAAACGCATTTCTCGTTCCCGAGCCGACGATGGCCCAGCGCATCCGCCGCGCCAAACAAAGCATCCGTTTGTCGGGAGCGCCGTTTCGCGCGCCCACCTTTCAGGAGCGCGCGGATCGCCTGCCGGCCGTTCTCCGCGTGCTATATCTGATTTTCAGCGAGGGATACGCGAGCAGCGTCGGCGACCGCCTGCAGCGACTCGATTTGGCGCGGGAGGCAATCCGGCTCACCCGATGCGCGCGGGCCCTGATGCCGGCGGACCCCGAAGTCGCCGGTCTTCTCGCGCTGATGCTGCTCACCGACGCCCGGCGAACGGCGCGCACCGGGCGCGACGGCGAGCTGATTCCGCTGGACAAGCAGGACCGAAGTCTCTGGGACAGCGACGAAATTGCGGAAGGCGCAGCCCTATTGCAGTTCGCTCTTTCCAAAGGAGTGATGGGCCTATATCAACTGCAAGCGTCAATCGCCGCCCTGCATGACGAGGCAATTCGGGCGGAGGATACCGACTGGCCGCAGATCCTGGCCCTCTACGTTCTGCTGCAGAGTGTTGCGCCCGGCCCCATGGTCACCCTGAACCAGGCCATCGCCGTAGCCATGACGCACGGGCCGGCGAGGGGACTTGAGCATCTCCGGGCTTTGGACGGCGACGAATCCCTGAGAACGCATTATCGTCTGGATGCCGTGCGCGCCCATCTCTTCGAGATGCTGGGCGACTTGGAGCCAGCAATCCGCCACTATCGAGCCGCCGCGGCTGGAACATCCAGCCTGCCCGAGCAGCACTATCTGAACGCTCAGGCGGCCCGCCTCGAAGAGGCTCGCGAGCCACGCAAGAACCACAATCCCCACCCGACTTCCTAATTCCCGCCAGATCAACGTGTCTTATCCCGCCCCAGTAAATAAACGGCGCCGGCGCCACACGCAGGCTGCGCGAACTATTTCCTTCGGGCGGGGGCGCAGAATGGGTAGATAGGTTTATGTTCGGCCATCAAAACCCGACGGCTGCCTGTCGCATGTTATACTTCTGCCGCGAGATCGCCCTTCCCGTCATTGGCGCCCAGGGCCCATTCGGACCCCAGGGCCCATTCGGACCAAAGAGAGACAGGATGTATGCCTGACAAGCTCGGCCGGCAGGCCGTTGTTATTGGCGCAGGAATGGCTGGAATGCCGGCGGCGCGCGTGCTCGCTGACTACTTCGATCGGATAGTTGTCATTGAAAGCGATACTCTGCCAGGGGGTGCCTCTCCGCGTCCGGGCGTTCCTCAGTCCCAGCATCTGCATGTGCTGCTCGCCGGCGGACAGCGGGCTCTGTCCTCACTCTTCCCCGGGTTAGAGCAGACCCTCGCCGCGGCCGGAGCGCAAGTCCTCCAGGTTTCAACTGCCTCCGAGTGGCAGTATCCCGGCTATGAATCGTTTCCGAAACGAGATCTCGGCTTCCCGGCCTTCTGCATGACGCGCCCGCTGCTCGAATCCGTAGTGAGAAATCACTGCGCGGCCATCGCCCACATGACCACTCGCCAGCGCTGCCGAGCGCAGCGGTTGACGGCTTCGGAGGATGGTGAGCGGGTTACGGGGGTCGCCTGTCTTCACTCCGACGGCTCTGTGGAAAACATTCAGGCCGACCTTATCGTCGATGCCAGCGGCAATGGACAGCTCACGCTCAATCTGCTCGCCGCGCTTGCCATTCCCGCTCCCCGGGAAACGGTCGTGAGCGTGGGAATGGGCTACTCCACCACGATGTTCGAAATACCTGCGAACCCTCCTGCTGAGTGGAGAATGGTTGCGACCTTAGCCGATCCTCCTGCAAACCGGCGGAGCGCAGTATTGGCTCCCGTTGAGGGCCGCCGCTGGATGGTGACGCTTGCCGGGAGACATGACAGCAAGCCGCCGGAGGACGAAGCGGCCTTTATGGAATTCGCCCGGCAATTGCGCACGCGCACCATCTACAACGCCATCCGGGAAGCTAAACGGTGCGCACCCATCCTGCGTTACGGTTTCAAGGCCAGCCGCTGGAGGCATTTCGAGACGATGGAGAGATTTCCTTCCGGGCTCATTCCCATCGGCGACACGATCTGCCGGTTCAATCCCATCTACGGTCAGGGAATGAGCGTTGCAGCCAAGGAGGCCCATTTGCTGCGCGGATTGCTGCAATCTGCATTGGAGAAAGGAACAAACCTCAGTTCTCTTCCCTGCGCGTTCTTAGCCCAAACGCCATCCATCATCGACGCGCCCTGGACCACATCCGTGATTCCCGACTTTCTCGATCCGCTCACCGCGGGCGAGCGTCCTCCAGACCTGGAAGGCTCGCTCATCTTCGGCGCCGCGCTGCGCAGGCTCGCCTACGAAGACGGAGACATTCATAGGCTGATGCTTGAGGTGCAGCACTTGATCGCGCCGCGCAGCATTCTTCGAGAGCCGGCGATCGTTGCCCGGGTAATGGCCGTGAGCGCCCGGGCAAAGGAGCCTTCCGGTTGCCAGAGGTGACGAGGATGAGCGCGTTCAGCGATCGCTTCATTCAAGCCAACGGCATTCGCATGCACATGGCTGAAGCGGGCGCAGGCCCCCTGGTTGTGCTGTGCCATGGTTTCCCGGAATCCTGGTACTCATGGCGGCGCCAGCTTCAGTCCCTGGCGGAGGCAGGTTTTCACGCGGTTGCCCTGGACATGCGCGGCTACGGCCAGACGGATCGTCCTGCGGAAGCCAGCCAGTACACTCTGCTTCACTTGACCGGGGATATGGTGGGCGTCCTGGATGCGCTGGGAGAGGAGACCGCGGCGATCGCCGGGCACGACTGGGGAGCGCCCGTGGCCTGGCACGCGGCTCTGCTGAGGCCGGATCGCTTTCGCGCGGTGATCGCGCTGAGTGTGCCCTTTCTGCCAAGGCGCCCTGACCCTCCGACCGTCCTGATGCCCCAGACCGAAGAGGCGCAGTTCTACCAGCTTTACTTCCAAACGCCGGGCGTGGCCGAAGCGGAGCTTGAACGGGATGTGCGGCGAACCCTCCGCAGTCTTTTGTTTTCCGCTTCCGGCGATGCTCCTCGCCCTGAGAATGAAGGCCATGCCGGCGCGGAACGGGGAATGCTGTCGCGCAAGGAAGGTCTCCTCGACCGCATGGTCGATCCCAGGCAACTGCCACCGTGGCTGACGGAGGCGGACATCGACTTCTATGCGCAGGAATTCACCCGGACGGGATTTGCAGGCGGCTTGAACTGGTACCGCGCTCTGGATTTGAGCTGGGAGCTGCTCGCGCCGTTTGCCGGCGCTCGCATTGCCGTGCCCGCGCTTTACATTGCAGGCGACCGGGACCTGGTGCTGGCCTTCCGCGGCATGGATAGGATCATCGCCAACCTCCCGTTCATCGCGCCACAACTCCGCCGGACCATCCTGCTTCCCGGTTGCGGCCATTGGACCCAGCAGGAGAGAGCCGCCGAGGTCAGCGAGGCGATGATTGATTTTCTGCGCCAGTTGCCTTAACGCCAAAGCGCGCAGGGCCGCTTCAATATCGCTTATACGCCGGATTCATGGCCGGCCGGGGCATGCCGTGCAGGAATGCCCCAAGGTCAAAGGCCTGCTGCGGAGTGAGCGAGCCGGGGTGGTTCTGAGGCATGTTGGGCTGCAGAAAGGCCGCCATCTTCGCCGGCTGATCGATGCCCGCGCCGTCATTGTAGGCATCGGGGCCCCACAGCGGTGGAATCGCCGGCGGCATGCCGGCGCCGTCGGATCCATGGCAGGCCGCGCACTGCGCCTTGTAGATTGTTTTGCCGTTTTCCGCATTCCCAACCAGCTCCGGAAGCTCGACGAGGCCGCGGCCGGAATACGGCTTGCCCTTCACCCCATCCCGCGAAAGCCAATCCACATAGGCGGTGAGCGCCCGGATCGGCTGGCTGTCTGTTCCCGGCGGCGGGCCATTCTCACTGCGGACGAAGCACTCGACGATCCGCTCCTGCAAAGAGATGACCCTCCCCGCTCGCTCGGTATAGAGCGGAAACAGATTCGCCAGATCGATCATCGGCGAAGCCTTGGGCATCGTTCCGCTCTGGAGATGGCAGTCTGAGCAGGAGAGCTTGGCGCCCACATAGGCGCTCGCGTACTTGGGAGTCTGATCGAATACGAGCTTTCCGCTTCGAATCAAATCTCCCGCGCTCCCGGCGGGGATGGCGGCTGCGCCCTGCCCGCTGCTTTGCCCGGCCGCCTGTGTCGCCGCCTGTCCTGCCGGCTGTTCCGCTCCGCTTTCCATTGCGTGCCCGGAAAATTGCCCTACGTTACGATCCGCCTGCAGCCCTGGATGAATGCCGGCGCAGCCGGAAAGGATCACGCCGGCGAGGAGCCCCGTAAAAACATGGCGATGGGAAATGCGATGTATCTTCATGCCATCCGATCTGCGACAAATGCCACCCCGCGCGGAAGGCCGGGGCGCAGACTCGGCCTCCGGCGAACGGACGGCGTGAAATCGAAGCGGCCAGACTCGGATCGATCTCCGGCCCCTCGCTTTTCGCGCCAGCCTTTGCCCCGCCTCAGGGTCTCTTGAGACTATATTGCTCCACTTATATTGCTTCATGGTGTTATAGTCACCTACGTTGACTCTTCACTCCCGCAGAGCGGCGCAAAGATCGCGCTGCCCGCTCGCGGCCTCCAAATTCCCGATGCGCCTCTCCGCCTGCGGCCTTTCCCTCGGTTTTGAGCGGGGGCTTGGAGCGGGGACTTGACCAGACGCAATCGAACCCACCGGGAGACCTCACATCATGTCGCATTCCGCACAAAAGAAGTCCAGGGCGGCGGGCCACTGGGCATTGCTGCTCTGTCTCGCCCTGTTGCCCATCGCCGCCTCGGCAGCCCCAAGAACGCACCGGGTGCTGTTTGCCGTCTCCTCGCCGGACAACATGGATTGGCAGATCGTCATGCACAATATTCCCCATGCGCTGAGCGGTTTTGCGCCCGATAAGGTCGAGATCGAAGTGGTGGCCTTCGGCCCGGGCATCGCCATGCTGAAGTCCAGCTCTCCGGTGCGGGACGACATCGCACAGTTGCAGAAGCGCGGGGTTCGATTTGTCGCCTGCGAAACGGCGATGCGGGCCTTCCACCTGCAGCGCTCCGACCTCGTGCCGGGAGCGCAGACCACACCCTCGGGAATCGTCGAAGTGATTCGCCGCGAAGAGCAGGGGTGGACCTACATCAAAGGCGGACGCTGAAACCGCGCCGGCGATGGATCACACAACCGAGCCGCGGTGCGCCTCCTGAATCAGGCGAATGCACAGGGGACAAATCCTGCGCAGCCACCGCCGGGGCTCGCTCTCCGGCGGCAGCTGTTCCAGGGCAATCCAGGAATCGAGCAGGGCCATGGCAAGCGGCAGGTCCGCGCCGGAACCATCCGCCTCCAGCCGAAACATCTGAAGGTAGACGCGATCCTGGAGCCTGTCCACTGTTCTGGCCGATACCCGTCTGCGAGTCATGATCGCCCCTCCGCCGGCAGGTTCTAACGTCTTG
>JAJYZK010000148.1 GCA_021799945.1 Acidobacteriota bacterium | reverse complement strand
CCCCGCCGGGATATCGTACGCTCTGCCGCGTGACCTTCGCGTGACCTTGATGTCTGCGCAGCCATTGTAAAGGCCCTTGCCGGGAGTGGGCGTGCATGGCCGCCGGGGACCGTGCAGGTCCGTGGCGGGAGCTTATCTTCCGGAGAGCACCGAAGCGGCGACGAATAGGAAAAAGACCATGGAGATGATGCCGTTCAGGGTGAAGAAGGCGGCATTCATGCGGCGGAGGTCGCCGGGGGAAACAATCAGGTGCTCGTACAACAGCAGCGCCGCCACTACAGCGGCGCCCGCCCAGGCGAGGGCGTGCAGCGCAAACAGGCGGAGCAGCAAAAGCAGCAGCGCGAACATGAGCAGATGCATGATCCGCGCAATGCGGAAGGCGGCCGGCAGGCCCCAGCGCTGCGGGATGCTGTGCAGTCCATTCCGCCGGTCGTGCTCCGCGTCCTGGCAGGCGTACAGCACGTCGAAGCCCGCCACCCAGAAAAGCACGGCCGCGGTCAGCACGGCGATGCGGGGATCCAAATCGCCGCGAATCCCCACCCAGGCCGCGGCCGGCGCGAGGCCCAGCGCCAGCCCCAGGACAAGATGCGACCAGCGGGTGAATCGCTTGGTGTAGGAGTAGGCCAGCAGCACAAACAATACGAAGGGCGAGAGCAGCAGGGTCGCCCGGTTGAGCTGCGCCGCGGCGGCCACGAAGGCCGCCGACATCGCCACCGTAAACAGGGCGACGAAGCGGGAGCTCAAGGCTCCGGAGGGAATCGCCCGCTGCGCGGTGCGGGGATTGGCGGCGTCGAGGGTCGCGTCCGCCCAGCGGTTGAAGGCCATCGCGGCCGAGCGCGCGGCGATCATGCACGCCACGATCCAGAACAGCTTTCGCCACGAAGGCCAGCCATGCGCGGCCAGCACCGCCCCGGTTAGCGCGAACGGCAGGGCGAAGATGGAATGCTCCCACTTGATCATCTCCAGCGTGGCGCCCAGATTTCGCAATAGCGGCATGCGTCCAGTGTAGCGGCTGCGTCCACTCCGCCGCGTCCCTCCGCTGGCCGGGCGGCGCCCGGTCAGCGAATGCGGCGGTGCACGCGCAGCACCAGGCTGATCACTCCCGCCTCATCCTGCTGCGCGACGATGGCGATGTTATCGGTCAGGTTCACCTGGCCCTGGATAAACTGCTGCGACGAGGCGTTGACGTTTGTCGCGTACGTGATCTGAATGTTGCGGGAGAGATTTTGCTGCACCGTGATGCGGGCGCTGGGTCCGCCGAGAGTGCCCACGTAGCTGGGATCGATTCTGACGTTGGCCCCCCCGAAGAGACGCTGCATGCGGCTGCCCTCGGCTGCGTTCAGCGCCCCGTTCAGCAGCGCGTTGCTGGTGGTGCTGGTGGCCATCTGCTGTTCCTGCTGGGAATAGTATTGTTCGCCCTCCTGGGTCCTTCCGAGCGCCAACAGCGAGATCACCTCGGCCTGCGGCAGCGGCGGATCGGACCGGAACATCGGGGTCAGATGGCTGGCGCTGCCATGCAGGCCCACGCTGATGTCGTATTCGTCGATCCGGGTGGTGGCGTCCAGATCGACGATGGGCTCAATCTCCGCCGGGTTGGTGAAGTAGATCTGACCGCGCTGGAGCTCGTAGGTCGTTCCCGCCAGGGTGGCCGTTCCGTCGGTGATGTTGATGCGCCCGAGCAGGGAGGGCTGAGCGATCGTGCCCCGGATCCGCAGGTCCACGCCCCCGGCCAGTTGGGCGTAGGAATTTTCAAAGTCGAGCTGGGGCGAGGATGTGAGGTGAATATCCAGATGGATGTGGCTGGAGGGCGCGGAGGGATCCGGCAGCGTGGTTGCTCCTTGGCCGCCGGCCAGGCTGGCGACATCCAGGTTCGCGCCGATCATGAAGCGGGAGAGCAGCACATTGCCGCTCAGCAGCATGTTCCCCGCCGCGCCCTGCAGGTGAAGGGAGGTGTCCGCCGTTGCGCTGATGCCCGCGTAGCGCACGCGGATGGCTTTGCCGCTCGCCGTCAGATCGCCGTAGACGCCGTTCTGGTAAGTGAGGAATCCGCCGAAATTAAGCTGTCCTCCTCCGGTTCGACCGGAGAGATTCCGAAGTTCGAGACGATTTTGATTGAAGACAAGCTCGCCGTTCAACTGTCTGATGCCGTTGGGCACATCGTGCAGGGCGAGGGAGACGCTGCTCAGGCGGGCCTGCCCGGTGAAGGATGGATGGCTGAGGTCGCCGCTGACGTCGAAGTGAAAGGTCATCTGGCCGGAGGCGGCAATGTCCGGATCGAAGCTTTGCATCAGTTGCATGTTGACCGCGCCCTGGGCGCGAACGCGAAGCAGACGGTCGCCGAGCAGATCCACCCGGCCTGTCGCCTGCAAATCCGTGTCCGGGCCCACAATATGGGCCGCGGTAAGAGTAATCGCGCCCTGGTGGATGGAGCCGACAAGCGGGCCGCGGTTTTCCAGGTGAAGTCCCTGCAGAGCGATGTCGCATGTGTCGATGCGCGCCTCACCGGAAAATTCCCGGGGCCGCCCGAGCGGCCCGGAGAGGTGGACTGCGCCGGAGACGCCCGATATTCCAGGGACGCCCTGCATCCGGAGTACTTCGAACAATGGGACCATGTCGAGCCCGGAAAAGGATAGTTGCGCCTGCGTGGGCAGGTCGCCTCGCAGGCGCGTTTCCCCGTCGGCGCGCAGCAGCGGGGAAGCAAGCCGGGAGCGCAGCGTGAAGTAGGCTTCGTCGCCCCGGGTATGCACCACGGCATCCAGTCCGTCCGCTGGCTTGCCTCCCACCACCAGGCGATCGACATGCAGGCCGGCGAGCACGGAAGGGGCGTCCAAGGGGCCGGAGGCATGGGCGTCGAACTTCAGGTCGCCGGCAAAGGCGACCCGGGGGTTCTGGAGCTGCGGGATTCCGGCAAGCTGAAACCCTCTCCCGTCCAGGTTGACGAGGAAATCCCGGGAATCCAGACGGTAGAGGCCGTTCGCCGCGATCGTCCCGTGATTGAACTGCATGCTCAGCGCGCTCAATTCGATCCGGCGGCCGGTAAAGGCCAGGGTTGCCCGCAGGCTGCGGTAGGGCTGGCCCACGACCTCCCCGCGGCGGAGGGAGAGCTGGCCCCCGCCCTGGATATCCGCGATGCTTCCTGCGGCGTGAAGGGCGACATTGACCGTTCCCGTCGCGGGGAGCGTGCGTCCGGCGGCCTGCAACAGCGCGGCGAGCGGCGCGTTGCGCAGACTCGCGGAGGCGGTGAAGGAAGAGAGGCGGTCAAAGCGTGGCCGCCCTCCGCGCCCTGGATCCGCGCGAATTTCGCCGTTCATGCGGATTTCGGCCGGACCGCGAACGATCCGCGCCGTCTGGATCGAGATGCGCCGCGAAGAATAGTCGCCCGTGGCCTCAAGGCGATCCCACCGCAAGGCCGCGAGGGGCTCGGATGCGATGGAAAAATCGGCCGCGGTAACCCGCCCCTGCGCCTCGGGGTCGACGAGAGGCCCGCTCACCCGGCCGTCGAATGTGGCCTCTCCATGCAATTGAAGCGGAAGCGCAGCGGCGCCCTTCCGCTTGCCGGCGGGCGGGTGGAGGAGGGCCAGGAGGCGATCGAACTCGCCGAGACCGCGGGTGCGCACATGGACTTGAAGGTTGGAGGGCTGGGTCATCGGGTAGACGCCCAGCAAGCCGGAGGCCTGCGCCGACGCGGCCGGCGTATGGATCTGCAACTGTGTCAGGATCACCCGGCCGACGCGGCGGAGATATTTTGCTTCCAGCCGGCCGTCGAGCGGCGCCTCCCCGGGGGCGGAGCGGAGCGGGCTGCGCAGCGCGAGCGCCGCGGAAACGGTGAGATCCGAGGCGTCGCCGCTCCAGTCCGCGCTTACCGGACCCTCCGCCAGCGTCTCGAAGCCGAGGCTCTGGAACCTGGGCGGAGCAAACGCTCCGAGCGCGGTGAGCAAGGAGAGACCACGCACCTGGGCGCGGATCTGGCCGACCGGTAGTGGGGTGGGAGCGCGGCCCGCGCCGGCGGGAAGGGCGGGGACCGCCCTCCAGTTCCGGTATTGCACAGAGCCCTCCACCGCGCCGCCCCGGCGCAGGGCCACGGAGACGGCGGTGAGCGAAATTTCATCCTCCGTCAGGCGGAGATGCGCGCTTCCATCGACTCCGGAAAGCGACAGCCGGCGGGTGCGGTAGCCGGCATCTTCGAGCCGCACGCTTCCGTCGAAGACAAAATCGGCCCCCTGTCCACGCCCCTCCAAGCCGATCCGCGCTCGTCCTTCGCTCCCGGCGCCCAGGCCGGTGAAGGCGGCGCATTCTCCCAGATCCACCTCCCCATTCACCGCGCCGCTCCAGCGCGGGTGAGAAAAGTTCTCAATCGAGCCGGAACCCTCCAGCGCCGATGTGCCCGCGGCGAGACGGAAGGACCGGAGGCGGAGCAGATTCCGGGCCAGAGCGAAACTCACGGCAAGGGAGCTGCGCCAGGGCGGCGCGGCGCCCCGCTCGATTAGGATATCCCCCGCCTGCATCTCGCCCAGATAGCGCCCGGAGGCCGGCGCGTAGCGGACCAGCGCCCCAAAATCCCTGGCCTCGAGGCTGAACGGCATGGCGCGGCGGTTCAAAACGACGACGCCCCGATAGACTGCCACACGATTGGCCTGCAAATCGAAGATCGTATCCGTCAGCGAGCGTTTTCCGGGCGGGCCGGCCGGCGGATGCGGCTGGTTGGTGCGGCCGTCGGCATAGACGATCAGATGAAAGACAGGGCGGTCGAGCTCCAGGGCGCGAAGGCCGATGCGTGGGCCTGTCTGCGAGCCGGCCCAAGACTCGGCCCAAGACTCGGCCCTGGAGAGGATTTTCGCTCGTAGATAGAGCCGGTCTACATGGGCGTAGGGAAGCTCTCCGGGCCCCTCCAGCCCGTGGATGGTGAGATTGTCCAACTCCACGGAAAGCCGCAGCAGGCTCCAGTGGAACCCTCCGATTTCCACCCGGCCACCGGTCATCCGGGAAAGCTCGGCGACCACCCTTTGCCGCACGATGCGCTTGAAATGCGGCGTGGAGGCATAAAACAGGGCGCCTCCGGCGGCGGCCAGGGCCAGCAGCGCAAAGGCCGCGGCGGCGCGAGCCAGACGGAAGGCCAGAGACCTTCGGAATGGCCCCGCCGGGGGCATAACCGGCGCCCCGCTCACGGCTTTTGCGCCTCTGCGCCGGGGCCGGCCGTCGCCTGCGCATAGCCGGGGTCGAGAATGCGCTCGTTGCCTTCGCTCCGGAGATTGGCCAGCCAGTCGTTGAGCAAGACGTTGATGTGCTGCTGCAGAAGAATCTCCCGAATGCGGTCGCTGACCCCGGCCAGGGGCGGCGGATTCAATTTCCGGCGTTCAAAATAGGGCGCGAGCTGCTGTTTGTAGTATTGCGCTACCTCCGCGGGGGCGACATGCACGCTGGCCCCGAATCGAGTCTGGATGAAGCTGAGGATCATGATTCGCTGCCGCCAATGGTCCTCCACTTCGGCCGCGGTCAGGCCTTGGGTGGACAAAAACGCCTCCCATCCCGCCTGGGAATCGCATTTGTGCGGCGCGCATTCGGCGATTTGGGCTCGGATCCGGGCAATCTCCCGCTCCACCTGCTGGTCGCTGGGCGGAGAGGTGGTCTGGTCGGTTTTCATCTGCTGCAGGATCAGGTCGCGGTCGATCAGCCGATTCAGCGCCCGCCGGCGAGCCTCGGCGGATTCGGCGGGCTCAGCCTGGAGAAAGGCGAAGCGCATTTCGTCTTCCACATCGCTTTCCAGAATCACGGACCCGTTCACCACGGCGACCGCCCGGTCGAGCAGCACGCCTCCCGGGGGCGCGGCCGGCGAGGAGGCCACCGGCGGCTCCGGGCCGGGGGAAGGCGGAGGTGTGAGGTTCTGCCCGGCGGCCGCCGAAGTTGGAAACAGAGACGCCGCGATGGGCGCAGTCAACGCGGCAAGCAAGGCGGCAAGCAAGGCCGCGGGCCATGCGAAAGCGCGGCGCCGGCGGCCCAACACGGTGCGCCGCCATCGAGTATGGCTCGACGGCAGCCGCTCCCCTGTCCCGCGCATGGATGCCCTCGCGCTCATCAGAAAGTCTGACCTATGCTGAAGAAGACGTTGAAGTGCGTGGATTGGCCCAAGTGCGGGCTGGCCGCGTTGGACTCGGTGGCGTAGTCGTACAAGACCGGGAAAATCGGCGGATTCAGGGTGTAGCTGAAATCGGCGCGGACCGGGCCGATCGGCGTGCGATAGCGCAGCCCCAGACCGAGCGCGTGCGCGAAGTCGTTGAAATCGCAGGTGCTCGACGTGTTGTAGGCGGTGTAAACCTTGTTGAAATTGCGGCAGGTGCCGCTGTGCGGCTGCTTATCGCGCAGGGCCGCGCGCCAGACCTGCGACGAATCCTGAAAGACGTTGCCCATGTCGTGGAAGAGCACGAAGCTGAGGCTTTGTCCCAGATAGGGGAGTTCCGGGGCCGGGCTTCGCAGCTCGGAACTGTTGACGAACTCTCCCGAGCCGCCCACGGGGTACCCGGTCTGTGGGTCGCGCGGACCCGCGGCGTCGATGGTAAATGCGCGGAGCGAGGTCGAACCGCCGGCATAGAGCCGCTCCGGAAGCGGGACAAGCTCCTGCAGTCCGTTCCCGAAGGCCCGCTCCTGGCCATATTGCGTCTGGCGGGCAAAGACCCACTGGCCGTGGTCAAAGGGATAGTAGGTGGAATTGCTGAGATCGATTCGGTTGAAGTTCACCTGCGAGCTGAAGTCCGAGCTGGCCAGGAACTGATCGGCCGTGGTCAGGCTCCCGTGGTGGGCGTCGAGAGGCACATCCCTGGTATCCCGCACCCAGGAGACTCCCGGACCGGCGACCCGCACCGGCTGGGCCAGCAGCGGAATATCCGCCAGACTCACCTGCAACGTGGCCGAATTCACCGAGACCCGGCGGTAGGCGAAGGTATAGATGAGCGTGCTGGCCTTGTTTTGCTGCTGCGTCAATCGCACCACTCCCGAGAGGATGCCGGCCTCATAGGTGCTGATGATGGCGCTATTGTCGTAGCCGCCCGAGAAGGTCAAATTGAGGCTGGGCGCGTGGAAGACCTGGGGAATCTGGTAGCTGACGGTGGCAATCTGCTCCAGGGTTCCGTAATTGGTGCGCAGGGTGATGGATTGCGGGGTTCCCCGCAGGTTGGTGCGGCTGACGTCGAAAAGGATGCGCGGGCTTGCGCCGAAATAGCCATTGGGATTGCATCGGTAGCTGTTGGTGACGCCGAGCAGAGTCCGGTCGGCGACCGACAGGCAGCCCTCGGCCGGCGTCCCCGTCTGAACCTCAAGACCGAACCCATAGTTGATGTCCCAGCGCCGCGCTTCGGTAAGGTTCAACAGCACGGATTTGTAGGGAACGTCGCCGGTGG
>JAJYZK010000147.1 GCA_021799945.1 Acidobacteriota bacterium | reverse complement strand
GGCGAACATCCGCTGGCGGAGGAAATGCCGCTGGCGGTTCTGGATGCGGTGCTGCACCCTTCCGGCAGCCTGCTTCGGGCTCTGGATGACCTGTGCGCGCGGGCCATCGAGCTGGTTCGCGGCGGAGCGGCGATCCTTCTGCTGAGCGACCGGTTGGTGGCCCAGCCGGAGATGCGAACGGAGTTTATTCCCCTGCCCATGGCCCTGGCCACTGGATCTGTGCATAACGCCCTGGTGCAGGCTGGAGTGCGCACCCATGCCGGTCTGGCTGTGGAGGCGGGCGACTGCCGGGATCTGCACCATGCCGCCGTCCTCTTCGGCTATGGCGCGGGCGTGGTGTGCCCCTGGCTGGCGCTGGAGACGGCGCGCAGCATGGGAGCGGAGCTGGGAGAAAGCAATCTGCTCCACTCCTTTGATCTCGGCTTGACCAAGATCATGTCGAAGATGGGCATCTCGGTCATCGACAGCTACCGGGGCGCGCACCTGTTCGACGCCATCGGGCTGGACAACGAAGTGATCGAACGCTGCTTTCCAGGCACGCCTTCGCCGGTGGCCGGCGCCGGCTTTGCGGAGCTGGAGGCCGCGCTACGCGAGCGCTGGCATTGCGCGCACGAGGGCGAGGCGCAGCCGGCCCTGGTCAACGCCGGGACGCAGCCGGAGCAAATGGCCGGCGGCGAGCTTTCCGCGGCTTCCGCGCCGCAGCGCGCGCTGCCCGACTATGGCTGGGTCCGCTTCCGGAAAGACGGCCGGGCCGAGCCGCATGGATGGCAGCCCCAGACCGTGCGCGCCCTGCAATTGGTGACCGGAGTGGCCCGCTCCTCCGCCTCCGTCGCGCTGGAGCCTGGTCAGGCCTGGACCCAGTTCGCCGGCCGGACGCTGGAGGCCAAGCCAACCCTGCTGCGCGATCTGCTGGAAATTCAGGCCGCGGCGCCCGCCCTGCCGATCGAGGAAGTGGAGCCGGCCTCCGGCATCGTTCCCCGCTTCATCGCCTCCGCCATGTCTCTCGGCTCCCTGAGCCCGGAGGCGCACCAGACCATTACCACGGCCATGAATCAACTCGGCGCGCGCTCCAACACCGGCGAGGGCGGCGAGGATCCCGCGGCGTATCGCGCCGAACGCCCGGGCGCGCCCCTGCTGCTGAACAACAAGATCAAGCAGGTCGCCTCGGGCCGTTTCGGCGTGACGGCGGAGTATCTCGCCCATGCCGAGGAGATCGAGATCAAGATCGCCCAGGGATCGAAGCCCGGCGAAGGCGGCCAGCTTCCGAGCCACAAGGTGACGGAGCTGATCGCCAAGCTCCGCCATGCCCAGCCCGGCATTGCGTTGATCAGCCCGCCGCCGCACCACGACATCTATTCCATTGAAGATCTGGCGCAGTTGATCTTCGATCTCAAGCGCGTCAACCCGCGGGCCGCGATCGGCGTCAAGCTGGTTTCCGAGTGCGGCGTGGGCACGGTGGCCGCGGGGGTGGCCAAGGCCTATGCCGACTACATCGTCATTGCCGGCCATGCCGGGGGCACCGGGGCCTCGCCCCTCTCCAGCATCAAGCACACCGGCAATCCCTGGGAGATCGGCCTGGCCGAGGCGCAGCAGGTTCTGTTGCAAAACGGTCTGCGCGGCCGGGTGCGTCTGCGCTGCGACGGGGGATTGCGCACGGCGCGCGACATCCTGGTCGCCGCTCTGCTGGGCGCGGATGAATACGCCTTCGGCACCTCCGTGCTGGTGGCCCTGGGCTGCGATATGGCCCGCCAGTGCCACCTGAACACCTGCCCCACCGGAATCGCGACCCAGCGGCCCGAGCTGCGCGCCAAGTTCCGCGGCAAACCGGAGCACGTCATCCGCTATTTTGAGGAGCTGACCTGGGAGCTGCGCATGCTGCTGGCCAGCCTCGGGCTGCCCTCTCTGGAAGCGGCCATCGGGAGAACCGATCTGCTGCGCCAGGTGAGCCATGCGGGTGGCCTCGATCTGAGCGCCCTGCTCGCCCCGGCGGCTGCGGGACCGGCCTGCTGGCAGGGAAAACGCAACCTGCGTCCGGACGACCACGAAGCCATCGACGACGCATGGCTGGAGCCGGCTTTGGCCGCCCGCGCCGCCGGCGCGCCCTTTTCGCTTTCCGCCACGGTGGCAAATCAGCATCGCGCCCTGGGAGCGCGGCTGGCTGGGGAACTGGCCTGGCATGGAGTGCATGAAGAGGCCACGCCGCTCCAGTTTCATCTCACCGGAGTTGCCGGGCAGTCCTTCGGAGCCTTCGCCGTTCCCGGCATGCAACTGGTGCTGGAGGGGCTGGCCAACGACTTTGTCGGAAAAGGGCTTTGCGGCGGGGAGATTATCCTGCGCGGACAGGGCCGGGCGGCGCGGGAGAGCGAATTGCACGTGATTCTCGGCAATGTCGCCCTCTACGGCGCCACCTCCGGCTCGCTGTTCGCCGCCGGACGCGCGGGCGAGCGCTTCGCCGTGCGCAACTCCGGCGCGCTGGCGGTGGTGGAAGGCGTAGGCGATCACGGTTGCGAATACATGACCGGCGGTCTGGTCGCGGTTCTCGGCTCGACCGGCCAGAACTTCGGCGCGGGAATGACCGGCGGCCTGGCCTGGGTCTTCGACGAGGATGAAAGCTTCCTGTCGCAGACCCGCTATCACACCGGCTTCCTGATCCCGGAACCTCTGCCGCGCCTGGAGCCGGCGGCCCGCGAACCGCTGCACAAGCTGCTGCTGCGGCATGTGGAGAAGACGGGAAGCACCCGGGCCCGCTGGATCCTTTCCGAATGGCCCCGCCTGTCGGCGCGGTTCATCCGGCTCACGCCCAGGCCCCAGGCGTAAACGCCCGGGAGCCCCTGCCAACTCCGAAGCCGCCGCGGCCAAGCCCGTGCGCCGCGGCGGCTTCTTCGGGCCGATCCCTGCCGGCGCGCCGTTTTTCGCCCGCGCAAAACAAACAGAACAGTCACGGATATCGGGCCGCGTCGGCCAGCACCGCCATGGCCGCATTGCGGCCGTTGATGGCGATGACGCTGCCGCCGGGGTGCGTGCAGGCGCCGCAAAGGTAGAAGCCCGGCATGGAGGTGCGCGCGGCGAAGCGCCGGCTCCACATGTTGCCGGGGAGACATTCGCCCTGGAAGATGTGCCCCCCGGTCAGTCCGACCGTGCGCTCGATATCCGGCGGGCCCAGAACCTGGGCATCCAGCACGGCGCCGGGAATGTTGGAGCAGAAGCGTCCGAGGGAAGAGAGAGCCAGATCGCGAACCTCCTGCCGGCGATCGTCCCAGGAGCCGCGAGCGAATGTGTGCGGCACGTACTGGGCGAAGACGCTCATGGTGTGCCGCCCCGCCGGCGCGGCTGTGGAGTCGTGGGCGCTCTGGAAGTACAGCTCGCACCAGAGTTGGCCGGGCAGCTCGCCGCGGCGGCTGGCGTCGAAGCCGGAGCGCCACTCCGCGTGGGTCAGCGGGGCGTTGATCTGGCCTCGATGATGCGGCTGGTCCGTTCCGGGCCGGGAGAGGAAGTCCGGCAGCTCGCTGAGCAGGACGTTCAGCTTCACCGTGCATCCGGTAATGGCCAGCGCCGCAACCTTCTCGCGAAAATCGGGACTGGCGGCTCCGCCGAGCAGCCGGAGCGTGGCCACGGGATCGGCGTTCGAGACCACCACCGGCGCCCGCATCCGCTCGCCGGTTTCCAGCAGGACGCCTTCGCCGGGCAGAATCTCGGCCACCGGAAGGCCCGCGGCGACCACCGCGCCGGCCTCGCGCGCCGCGTCGCAGAGATAGAAGGAAACCATGCCCATGCCCCCGCGTACATAGCCCCATGCGCCCGGCATGCCGCCCAGCCGGCCGGAGGCGTGGTGAAAGCGAATGGACGCGGTGCCCGGATCGAATGGGCTGGCGTTGGTTCCGATGACGCCCTGGCCGAAGTACGCATACTGCAGTCTCTCGTCCTCAAGATAGCGGCAGACGAACTCGGACATCGACCAGCGAAACAGCAAGCGGCGGGCCTCTTCATCGGCGCCCAGGCGGGCGTCGATCTCCTCGTCCGTGGGCGCGTCGCCGATCCACAGGTCGCCTTCGCCGTCCGGACGCAAGGCGTCGCGCAGGCGGCGGATCACCGCGCTCATGGCCTTCCAGCCGGAGACATCGCGAGGGGAGAAGCGCCGAATCTCCTGCTCGCAGGCCTCCTCGTCATCCCAGAGTTGAATGCTGGCGCCATCGGGGAAGGGAACAAAGAGCCCGTTGACCGCGGGACTCCAGTGAAAGCCGCGCGCCGGCAGGTCCAGCTCCTCGATCACCAGGGGGTACAGCAATCCGGCAAGGTAGGCGCAGGGAGACATGCGGACGCCGGGAAAGGGCTCTTCCACCGTGCAGGCTCCGCCGATCCGGGACCGGTCTTCGAGCACCAGCACGCGTCTGCCGGCGCGGGCCAGGTATGCGGCGCAGCTCAGCCCGTTATGGCCGGCGCCGACGACGATTGCGTCCCAGGCGCGCCCGGCCAACTCCCGCGGCGATGCGGGAAGCCCAATCCGTCCAAGCACGGCGGCGGTGGGAGACAGGGAGTTTGGATGGCCGGGCAGAGCGGATGCCTCGCAGGTTTGGAGTAAAACGGACGACCGTATGGACGAACGGTACCATCGGCGCCGTCCGCACGCAACGGGCCCCGCGCGCGTGGTCGGCCGCATCGCGCGGGCGCGAATCCCTCCCTGAGAATCTCTCCCTGCGAGATTTCCGCGGGCCGCCGTGGGCTGCCGGCAAGCATGTCCACGGAGCATCGGCGGTCGCTCATCCGGCTTCCTTACCGCAAGGTCCTTCGCTCCACTGCGTTTCGCTCAGGACGACAGAGTGCGGCGGCCGGCTCGCGCGCCAGAGCCGCCCGCGCGCGACCCGCCTCACGCAGCCGCCTCACGCATTGGTCACCGCCGTCGATCGTTTTCCTGTTTTCGCATGCTCGCCGGCAATCGGGCAAACGTTCGTGCGGAGTAAATCCTTCCTCGGCAAATACCCGGTCATCCTTGTATCTGTGAATGAGCGGCAGAGTCTGTGAGCCTGCAAGGTTATGGTGACCGGGGTCAGGCGGGGATCATTTGTGGAGTGGAGGTTGCCTCGAAGTTTCTGGCGCCGCGGCCGCGCTGCGCACGCCGGGCTGCTCCTCCCATCCCGGCAGACTTTGGTCGCCCGTAATCAGCCGCGCGCCGCGATTGAAGGTCAGGTAAGTCCAGGCCCACTCCGAAACCACCGCGACGCGGTTGCGAAAGCCGACAAGAAAGTAGAGATGTACGGCCAGCCAGGTGATCCATCCCGGCCACCCGGATAGGTGCGCGCGAAACGGCCACTTTACGTCCGCGACGGCCGACCGGCGGCCGATGGTCGCCATGTCTCCTTTGTCGAAGTAGTGAAAGTCCCGCCGCGGCCGCCCCGCGAGATCGCCGGCGATGGTTCGGGCCGCATACCTTCCCATCTGTATCGCGGGTTGGGCCACCCCGGGCAACAGGCGTCCATTTTCCTCCACGTGCGCCAAGTCTCCGCACACGAAGATCTCCGGGTGACCCGCGGGGTTGAGATGGGAGTTCACCGGCACGCAGCCCCGCTTGTCCAGCGGCGTCCCCAGCGCGACGCCCAGGGCCGAGGCGCGCACCCCCGCGGCCCACAAGGTGACCACCGCGTTCCTGCGCACGCCTCCCGCCACCACATAACCTGGCTGCACGTCGGTGACGTGTACAGAGGTTCGCACCTCGACGCCCAGGCGGCCGAGCTCCCGCACGGCCTTCTCCGAAAGATCCGGCGGATACGCGGCGAGAATGCGTGGCCCACCCTCCAGAATGACCACCTTCGCCTTGGTGGGGTCGATCCTGCGAAAGTTTCGGCGCAGAAATATCTTCGAGGTTTCGGCGATGGCCCCGGCCAGCTCCACGCCCGTGGCGCCTCCTCCGATGATGACGAAGTTCAACTCCGGATGCACGCCGGTCTCCGCCATCTCCCGTTCGGCCAGCTCGAAGGCCAGGAGCACGCGGCGGCGAATTTCGATCGCGTCCTCAATCGTCTTCAGTCCCGGCGCCGGCCCCGCCCAGTCATCGTGGCCGAAGTAGGAATGGGTGGCGCCGGTGGCCAGAATCAGATAGTCGTAACCGATCTGGGCTCCGCTGCGGAGCAAGACCTGGCGCGCGGCGAGATCCAGGCTCAGCGCCTCCTCCATCAGCACCTCCACATTTTTCCGCCCGGCGAGAATGGATCGGATGGGCTGCGCGATGTTCGCGGGGGAGAGCACGGCGAGCGCCACCTGGTACAGCAGTGGCTGAAACGTGTGATGATTGCGCCGGTCGACCAGCGTGACATCCACCGGATGGCGGGAAAGCTCGAGGGCGGCATTCAAGCCGGCGAAGCCGCCGCCGATCACCAGCACCCGGGGCCGCTCGTTTTCGCCGCGTCCCCCGGGGCGGCCAGGGCCCGCTTGCGGCAGGGGAATCTGTCCCGCATCGATCGTCATGCGCATGCTCCCGGTTCACTCCATAACAGATGCGCGGCGAGGGCCTAAATCTCCGGGTAGAAGTCGAAAAACGCCTCGATGCTCTGCCGCAGTTGCTTCTCGATCTGCTCGCGGCTCCCTTCGAGGATGTGCATGGTTACGCGGGCCTGATGGCCATTTTTCAGGGTGACGAGAGCATCGCCCACCTCCGCCGCCTCGCCTTCGGGAAGCAGACGCATTCCATAGATCAACGTAAGATTCGCCATGCCTCCATCTTAGGCCCGCATCTCAGGCCGGCGGCGGCTCGGAGGCGTCCTGTTGGGTAGAATCGAAGGGAAAGAGTCTATGTCCCAGGCCATACGAGACACCGTGATCGTCGGGACCGGCTGCGCCGGTCTCACCGCTGCCATTTATACGGCTCGCGCCAACCTGAATCCGCTGGTTCTGGAGGGCCATGAACCGGGCGGACAACTCTCCATCACCACCCTGGTGGAGAACTTTCCCGGGTGGCCCGAGGGCATTCAGGGGCCGCAGCTCATCGAAAACATGCGGCTGCAGGCCATGCGCTTCGGCGCGGAGATTCGGATGGGCCATCTGGCGTCCGTCGATCTCTCCCGGCGTCCCTTCGTTCTCAACCTCGGCAAGGAGCAGGTGCACGCGCGCACGGTGATTGTCGCCAGCGGAGCCTCGGCCCGCTGGCTGGGCCTTCCTAGCGAACAGCGGCTGATCGGCCATGGCGTCAGCTCCTGCGCCACCTGCGACGGATTTTTCTTCTCCGGCAAGGAGATCGCCGTGATCGGGGGCGGCGACTCGGCGATGGAAGAGGCTCTTTTCCTCACCCGTTTCGCGACGAAAGTCACGGTGATCCACCGCCGGGAGCATTTCCGGGCCTCGCGCATCATGCTGGAGCGGGCGATGGCCCACGGCAAAATTCAATTTCTCACCAACACCGCCGTCGAGGAGGTGC
>JAJYZK010000146.1 GCA_021799945.1 Acidobacteriota bacterium | reverse complement strand
AGATACGGGTTGCTCTTCCAGAATGTTGCCTCGCTGCCGTCGGTGAGCCGGGAATAGCCGGTGTCTCCCGTTCCGTCGTTCCGCGTGAATCCCCGGCGGGGCAGCGTGTACCCGTAGGAATATCGAATGGCCTGCGACGGGATCGCAGATCCCGTAAAGTAGCCCTTCTTGCCGGCCTCGCTCCAGGACCCCACTGGATTCCAGTGCCAGGCCTCGACGGCAAGCTCGGTGTTCTGGCGATAGCTCATCGGCTCCCAACCCGAAGGGGCGATCCGGTCCAGCGTTTCCCTGGTTAGACCTTTATCGATGGCTTGGATGGAGATGCGGTCCAGGGAAGCCCCCAGCGTCCGATTGGGAATGAATCGATTCCTCACGCTTTGGTCGGAGATGTCGACGGTGACCGTTTGACCGCTCGCGGCGCTGGAAAAAACGGCCAGAGCAAACGGCAAAAACAACAGGGCCTTCGCGTATTTATACAAAAGTCTACCTCTTGCGATATTGACCAGTGCTTTTACCTGGCATCGACCTCGGCGCGGACGCGCCAACGGTAAGATCCGGGATCTTCCGACGCGCCGGAAGCCTCGGCAGATGCCCGCCGGAATCGCGAGCGGTCATTCGAGCCTTCCGTCTGGAATCGCTTCGAGTGTAGCACCCCCAAACCGAAGAATCGTTTCGCGGCAAGGACCCCAGGCCGCCGGATTCCGAAGCGCGCCCTTATTGAAGATATCGACCACAAAAACGGACTCCACGCGGGCGGATCGTCCGGCGCCGCGTGCGCCTGCGCGCCGGCGCCATGCCAGAGGTACTGTTCGCCGCCGAGCTTCCATCCGCTTCTCGCTTCACCCCCGCGCCCATCGCCGCGCGATGGAAAGCTTAAATAAATCTTAAGAAACGTGGGCCTCCCCGACGCGGTCCACCGCCCGGCGCCGGGGAGGCGAAATTTTATGGCGAGCGCCTCTCGGCCTCGCGGCCCGGCGGAAATATGCAATGAATTCAATGATTTTGGGCAAACCCTGCGGGACCGCCGCAGCCTGCTTCCCTTGCCCTCTCGGGCCGCTCCACAGATCCCGATCCTCCGTTTCGAAGGATGTAACAGCGGGTTCACAGTCCTTCGCTACTTTCGCAGGCAGACGAACTTTGCACGCGCGATTTTGGAGGATCACGTGAGACGCCTATTCTCGAATCTCCTGCGCACCATGGCGGCGCCGGTCGCCTTGGCGCTGTCCTGCGCCCTTGCGCCCGCTTTCCTGTGGGCGCAACAGAATGCAGACGCCACTCTCACGGGTAGCGTTCAGGACCAGCAGGGGAACATGGTCATCGGGGCCATGGTCACGGTGACCGACGCCTCGACGCAGAAAGTGAAGACCGTTTTGAGCGGACAGGATGGGTCATTCAGCCTATCCGGGCTGCACAGTGGTCTTTATACAATTACGGTTGCAAAAATGGGATTTCAGAACTTCACGCAATCGGTGTCCTTGCAGAAGGGGCAGAATCTTAGCGTCACCGCGCAGCTCCGCGTTCAGACTTCACAGCAGTCGGTGGTCGTAACCGCCGGAGGTCTGCCGGGAGCGAATGCGCAGCCCACGCAGCAACAGGTCTTCGACTCCAATCAGTCGATTCGCGTGATCGACCGCCAGCAGATGGCGATGGTCGGCCCGGTCGCCGGGGGCGCGCAGGTCATTTCCACCGCCCCGGGCGCGATCGTGACCGGCTACGGCGACACGGGATCCACCAAATATACGGTCACGCTGAACGGACTGAATCAAGGCTGGGGCGGATACGGCGGCTATACCGGCGGCGCGGCCCTGGGCGTGACCTACGACGGGGTGCCCATCGTGGACCCGGCCACCAGTCTGTGGCCTTCCGCGACGATTCCTGAAATCGGCCTCATTCAGAATACGAATGTCACCTATGGACCGGGCAATCCTTCAGATCGCTGGTATACGGATATCGGGGGGGCCATTGAGTTTACCCCGCAGCAACCGACGTCGCTCCCGCATTTGAACCTGACCACCACCTATGGAAGCTATCAACAAAAAGATATCACCGCCACCGCCACCACCGGGCTGTATCACGGCTGGTCCGCCGAGCTGGGCGGCGGAACGGGCGACGGAAATGATTTCCGCAAGGCTCCGGACGGCTTCAACAATCCGGGCAAGGACTGGGCGACGCAGGGAATTCTGCTGAAGAGCGGGGCAGACGCGACATTCGAGATCGGCGGCTACTATTCCTACGCCGGGGGCTACCGTTCGCAGGTCATTCCGATCGTGGCCAACCCTTACATCACGACGACGGGGGAGGCGAGCAGCCCGCAATACAGCCAGCAAACATCCGGCTACTTCAGCACTCTGCCCTTCGGCGTATACAACAAGTACGACACGAACCAGTTGGGTCTCATCTACGGACGGGAAACCGTCAATGTAGACGATTCGATGGTCATCCAGAATCTTTCCTGGTATATGCACGTGAGGCGTTCCCACGACCGCTACAACGACGTCTATCAGGATAACTCCAGCCCCACCGGCAGCCAGCAGCAGAACGAGCACAACAACCCGTATTCCGACACCATCGGCGACAAGCTGCTCTTGACCAAGGCCCTTCCCTGGAACACAGTGAGCGGCGGCGGATATTTCATTCACGACCTATATAACTCCCGCAATAACTTCTACGGCCCCGCCTGGGGCGGCTCGTACACCGTAGCCAACCAGGGAGGAATGATTCGCTCCAGCTATTTCAATCAGTCCGATTTCGCCATATTTCTGCAGGACGACATTCACCCCATCTCCATTCTTCACATCACTCCCGGCATACGCTATGTCGGCTTCGCAGCAGGTTTTTACAACGCCGTACAGCAGGACTTCACCCTGGCCCCCGGAGCCACATTGAGCACGACCTGCCGCTATGGGGCCGGCATCTACGGCGGAGTGAAAGGCACTGTCAACGTTCAGGACGCCTGCCCGGGGGCCAATGCGAATCGCAGCGGCGTCGAGCCTTCGGTCGATGTTGCGCTGACCGCACGCCCTTGGCTGCAACTGTACGGCGGATTTCAGGAAGCGCTGCGGTCCCCGCAGCTCGGAGGCGGAGGCGGAATGTTTCAGGCGGTGGATCCGGCCAGCTACCACCTGGAGCGCGGCGCCTACTATCAGTTCGGCTTCAAGATGCACACGGAAGGATCGGGCCTGCGCAACAGAATGATCCTCGGCGCCAACTACTACCATCAGAACTTCGCCAACCAGGAGATCGATACCACCCTTTCCAACGGCAATACCTATGACGCCAACGGAACCTCCAATTATCGGGGCGTCAACATCTTTGCCGACGACGATCCGCTCCCCAACCTGCATCTTTTCACCAATGCCAACATCGAAGCGGCCAGCTATAGCAGCTACGTGACCGGCGGACTCTTTATAAACGGCGCGGCGACCTGCTCCGGTCCGAGCGGTCCGATCTCCGGGTGCCTCAACTACGCCGGATATCCGGTCGCCTACGTCCCCACTTCCACGCTGAACGCCGGCGTTTACTATCAGGTGCATCCGAAGGAGAATCTGGTCATTGAACCCACGGCTACGTTTCAATTCATCGGAAGCCAGCATGTCTTCGACAATTGCGCGGAGGTGGCCGGCGCCTGCTCCTCTCCAGCTCCGAGCAAATCCGTAACGATGCCCGGCTACGCAACGCTGAATGTGGGAGCCAAAGTTCCTTACAAACGTTTCGACTTCAGCTTCATGGCCTTGAATGTGCTGAACAAGGGCTACAACATCTTCGAATACATCTCGGCGGGATCCTACTTCAATACGGCGCAGACGGCTCCGGCCGGATCGGTTTACGCCTACAACTACGTAACCGCATACCCCGGCGCCCCGCTCACCGCGTATGCCAGCGTGAATATGCACTTCTAAGAGCTTGTCGAACAAGAGATTCGGGGCGGGCATGCGATACAATCGCCTGCGAAGCTCGATTGGCGAGCGGCCCGAACCGAATTCCTTCGATGCGCGATGGCCCGGAGCCGTTAGACTGACCCAGGCGCAACAGCCGGCCTGGCGACGGTCTTCCGACCGAACCGGGCGGCGGCGTCCGCAAGGAAAGCTCTGGAGGAAACCCAATGTCCATCGCACGCAAATCCCTCGCCCGCACCCTGGCGCTGCTCGCTCTGGCTCCGACGGCATTCGCGCAGCAGGGGGTTAAGACCACCGTCTCCGGATGGGTGATCGATTCGGCCTGCGCATTCACCAAAGGCCTGCATAAGCCCATCAGCCGGGAGTGCGCCACCGCCTGCGCCAAAGCCGGCTCGCCCCTGGTGATCATGCGGGACGACGGGGCCATTTTCCTGCCCGTCAGCGATCAAACCCCGGCGACGGAAGAGAATTCGAAATTGATGCCCTATGCCGGACAGCATGTGGTCGTCACCGGGAAGGAGTACACCCACCCCGGCTCACATGCTTTGGTCATCGAGACCATCTCGGTGAAGAAATAGCGGCCTATCTCCTCGCTCTAACTCGGAGCAACGACCGTCATCCCCGTCCAGCCGGGCGGCGCGCCTGCGCCGCTCGCGCATGGAGCCGCAGGCGGTAGCTTCAGCCGGCGGGAATCGATCGGCAAGGGTCTCATCAATACCCCGGGCGACTCAGCGCATTTTCGATTTGCGCATGGTCCATCTCGCCCCCTCTGCCCGGGAATCCACTCTTCCGGCCACCGCGTCCATCGACTTCCAGGACGGATGGTCAGGGATGCAGGGCAATTCTGGCCGGCTGCCGCCGGCTGTCCATGGCGGCTGACACGAGCTGGCCCCGCCGGTTAAAGCGAAGGGACCAGTTTCGCGTCACCTGGGGCGCGGAAAGGTCGCTGAATGTGATTTCGGCGCTGTTGTCGCTCTCAAACCGGATTTGCGGACCGTTCGCATCGAGCCGCCAGCGATCGAGAGACTCGCCGGCTTGGGGCCTGCCGGCAAGGGCCTGCACTGAGTAACCGTTCAGTTCCGCATAGCACAGTCCGATCACCAGCCAGTTCGGCGCCTTGCTCAGAGGCTGGGCGCCGCGTTCCTGCCGAAGCATGCGGTTGAAGATCTCACGGGTCGCGCTCCGAGAGAGCGGCGGCTCGAAGGGATAGAATCCGTGGGCGTAGGAGGAAACGATCCAAACCTCGCGGCTCCGGCTGGAGAGCACGGCGACAAAACGCGAGGATCCCGAGGGATCCGGGCCGTGCCGGAAGGCGAGCAAGACATAGTCGGGAAAAGACGGGCAGACGATCTGCCGATACTCCCAGCCCGTCTCCTCGATATTGAAATTATGGAGCTCCGCCTGCCGCTGCAGATCTTTCCTCAGGCTGGAGACGGTGGCGGCGGCCGGCGGGCTCATCTGCCCCGGCTCGCGATGCGCCAGGGAAATGACCCATGGCGTTCCGCTCAACGGCCTGGTTCGCAGGGGAACCGGGGTGTCGCCAGGGAACAACTCCCTCTGCGGGGCATTGGGATTCGGCGCCGCACTCTGGCCGAGCGCCACACCGGATCCCAGCAGCCAAGCGCCCCCGAGGAGGCAGATTGCCCAGAGCGCGAAGGCGCGGACAATGGGCGGTGATATACCCATGAGAACGTCAATGTAGCACGGTCGCGCGGCGGAAGGTGGGAAAACCGCCGGCTGGACTCCGTCCTGGGCGCCCGCGGCGACAATGGGTGGCTGCGGCCAGGGGGAGAATGGAATGAGGGCGCGTCGGAGACAACGCGCCCTCGGGTTGCGATCCGAACCTATCGCGAAGATCTTGTGCGCCGGCGCCCTGCCGGGGTCTTCGCCGGCGGCTCGCCATCGTTCAAGATCACCATGGGCGGGTTCGGGGTATAGGAGTCGAAGGTGGCGTCGTAGGTCACGTCGGTTCCGATCGCCGGAACGGTTTTCAGCGCGGTCTTCATGGTGATGGTGAAGTCCGCCTTCTTCGTCTGCTTGTTGTCCTCAGTGACGGCCAACTCAACCGAGTCGGCAGTGGCCGAGATCACCGTGCCGGGAACTTCGACCCGCTGTCCCTTCATGATGTCCCATACCTTGGAGGCGTCGTCCGGCTTGCCATTAAAGAGGATGAACTCCTTATCCGACAGACTCAGGGTCTTGAGATCGGGGGTAGCGGCCACCGTCTGGGCGGCAAGATCGGCGGGGGAAGGCGGCGGAGGAGCCGGAGTGGGGTTGTAATCCGCGGGAGGAAACAGATTCGCCTGGGCCAGGGTTTGCACCGCCGGATACCCATCCAGGCTTCCATGGAACTTGGTGTAGAAGTACTCGGCGGCCTTCTCAATCTGATCCTTCGCCTGCGGGTTCGGAGCGAACTGCGCGGCGCGCGTCAGGAACCACGCGGCGCTCTTCTGGTCCGGGGGGGTTTGCTGGGCGTAGGCCTGACCGAGAAGGTAGGTGTCGTTCAAGCCCGCTCCGGACTTCGTCATCGTCGGATCGGGATAGGCCTTCAATTCATTGGTGAAGTACTGGATCGCCCCGGCATAGTCCTTCTTATTCTCGTCGTCCATGGCGATGGCGCTGTCGAATATCGTCGCGGTGGCGGCTTTCAACTTCGCGTAATCGGCATCGGAGAGGCTGGCCGGCTTGGGAGCGTTCAGACCGGTCTGGGCCTGTGCTGCCGCCTTGTCGAGGAGGGGCTGGGCGTCGGCGGGGTTGGTCTTGGAGGCGGCCTGCGCCTTTTGAATGTAAACCGCAATCGCCAGCGCCCGGAGATTATTGGGATCCACGGCCAGGAGGCGGTTGGCGGCGTCCAGTGTTTTGTTCATGTCGCCGGTCTGCTGGTAGGTGGCCAGCAGCAGCTCGAGCATATCGGTCTTCACCACCGAGTTGGGGTATTTCTGGAGAAACAACTCGATCGCCGTGGCCTTGTTGGCCGGTGAAGACTGGCCGACGGCATTGGTGTAATCGTTATACTCGGCGGGGTCTTTGATGGTGATCTGACCCGGCTGGCCTCCCGCCCCCTGAGCGAGGGCCGCAGAGACCGTTCCCAGACCGAGAGCAGGCAAGGCCAACATGAACGCACAAATTACCTTCTTCATACAACGCTCCTAGAGAAAACGGGGATCACGACGATGCAGCCACAAGTCTCTCGTCCCAGGAACCACAGGGTCAACTGGGTCAACGCGAATCGAATCTATGCAAGCATTCCCGGGTTTCAGGTTGTTGCGGCAAAACCAAGCGGACGGCAACCGGAAGTTTCTCCAGCAAGATGTTTGGTGGATTATAGAAACCGCCGCGCTCGATGACAAGTAGATGCGGCTTGGGAGTCACCGACCGACTGTGGTGGAGGCGCTTCATCGTGGCGGCCGGGCTGCGGAGCCCGCCTCCCTGGAGGGTTCCGTATTCGGCGCCTCCGGCCTCACTGCGCATCACACCATGCCGATCAGCGGTCTCCGCGTCGCGCGCTTCCTCATCCAAGAGGTATTGTAGAACGAAAGACTGCGATCATGGTGGCGCGCAGAGC
>JAJYZK010000145.1 GCA_021799945.1 Acidobacteriota bacterium | reverse complement strand
GCTCCGGGGAGACCGGCGGGGAAGGCCGTCAGCCGAGGCCGGCCCTCCCGCGCCCGTCTCCGGCAGGGTATAAACATGGAAGTAGATCTATGCTCTCTTCCATTCCCGGAACAGCCGCATTCGCCTCACGAGACTTCCGCCGATATCAGATGGCCCGTCTCATGGTGATCATGGGCGCGGAGGCGCAAGCGGTCGCGGTGGCCTGGCAGGTGTATGAAATCACGCACCGAGCCGTCGACCTGGGGTATACGGGTCTCTTGCTCTTCCTGCCCGGGCTGCTTTTTCTGCTGCCCTCCGGCCATGTCGCCGACCGGTTCGACCGCCGCACGGTCATCCTCGTCTGTTACACGCTGCAGGGTTTCTGCACCCTGGCTCTCCTGGCCCTTGCCTGGCGGAGGGTGCACAATGTGGCGCCCATCTTCGCGCTGCTGTTTCTGATCGGTTCGGGGCGCGCCTTCAGCGCTCCGGCCAGTGCGGCGCTTTTGCCTCACCTGGTTCCCGCCGATCACTTCGTCAACGCCGTTACCTGGGGCTCGACGGTGCTGCAGATTGCGAATATTACGGGTCCGGCCGTCGGCGGCCTGCTCTACACGCTGCCTTGGGGCCCGAACTTCCCGGGGGCCTCGGCCGTCTTCACCTTCGCTCTGGCCACAGAATTGTGGTTTCTTTTGCTGGTCGGAACCCTGCATGCCCGGCCGGGCAGGATGGAGCATCGCGACCTTTCCGTCTCCGTGCTGCTGGCCGGTTTCCGCTATGTCTGGCGCGCCAAAATGCTGCTCGGCTCTATTTCTCTCGACCTTTTTGTCGTCCTGCTGGGTGGGGCCACGGCGCTGCTGCCGATCTACGCCGCCGATATTCTGCACACGGGACCGCAAGGTCTGGGGCTGCTTCGGGCGGCGCCGGCCTTCGGGGCGCTGATCGTGTCCATGCGGATGGCGTTTCTTCCGATGAAGCGGCGGGCCGGGATCAAGATGCTGATCGGCGTCGGATTCTTCGGGGCGGCGACCATGGTTTTCGGAGTTTCCACTCATCTGGCCGTTTCCGTCGCAGCTTTAACGGTGGTTGGCGCCTCCGACATGATGAGCGTGGTGGTCCGCTCCTCCATGCTGCAGCTTGCCACCCCAGCCTCCATGCGCGGCCGGGTCAGCGCGGTGAACTCTCTCTTTGTCGGAGCCTCCAACGAGCTCGGCGAATTTGAGAGCGGAGTCACCGCCCAGTGGTGGGGCGCGGTGCGGGCGGTGGTGATCGGAGGCATTGGATCGATGGTGGTTACCGGCCTCTGGGCGATTCTGTTTCCGGCCCTGCGCGGGGTAGACAAGCTGAGCGCGGATTCGTTGCGGATACCGGAAGCGGAGATCGCCGAGGATGTCCGCCGAGGATGAGAGCCCCGCCGGTTGACCGGACGCAGGCTCCTTCCGCTTATCCGGTATTGCGCAGGCCGGCGGAAATGCCATTGATTGTGGCGGAAATCGCCCGGTTAATCCCCTCGGAATTGTCCCCGGCGCGCTTGCGTCGCAGCAGGTCCACCTGGATCAGGCTGATGGGGTCCACATAGGGATTGCGCAAGCGGATGGAGCGAGCCAGCACCGGGTTGCGCTCCAGCAACTCGGATTGTCCGGTGACTTCGAGGATGCAGCGGCGCGTGAGGTTGAACTCCGCTTCCAGTTTCGAGAAGATCCGGTCGCGAAGATCCTCGTCCGTCACCAGCGAGGCATAGAGCTGCGCGATGCCAAAGTCGGCTTTGGCCAGGGCCATTTCCACATTCCGGACCAGGTCGATGAAGAGCGGAAAATCGTTTGCCAGGGAGGCCAGCAGGGCGGCGCCTCCCGGCCGGCGCAGAAAATACTCCAGCGCATGGCCGACCCCGAACCAGGCCGGCAGCAGATGCCGGCTCTGCGTCCAGCCGAAGACCCAGGGAATGGCGCGCAAATCGGCCAGGCTGCGGCGGCCCTCCCGGCGCGGGGGACGGGATCCGATCTTTGCGTGCTCCAGCTCCGCCACCGGCGTCGCCTCTTCAAAGTACACCAGCACTTCAGGGTCTTCCAGAATGTGCTCTCGATAGAAGCGGAATGCGACCTCGGAAAGCTCACAGAAGGCCGACTCCCACTCCGGAGTGAGCACTCCCGTCTGGCGTCCATCGGGACGCCTCGCATTCGGACGGGCCAGCGCATCCAGGGAGGCGGCAATCATCAGCTCCAGGCTGCGCTCGGCCAGGACCACATCGGCATATTTCCAGTTCAGCACCTCGCCCTGCTCGGTGATCCGGATCTGGCCGTTGAAGGCGCCCATGGGCTGGGCGTAGATGGCCCGGTGCGTCGGGCCGCCGCCGCGGCCCACGGTGCCGCCACGCCCATGGAAGAGGCGAAGGCGCACGCCGCACTCCTCCGCTACCCCATGCAGCGCGCGGTGGGCGCGAAAAATCTCCCAGGTGCTGGTGAGCATGCCGCCGTCTTTGTTGGAATCCGAATACCCGAGCATCACTTCCTGGTTCATTCCCCAGGTTTGCATCAGGGCGCGATAGTCCGCGGATTGCCAGAGTTCGCGGCAGATCGCGGGAGCATTGCGAAGATCCTCAATCATTTCGAACAGCGGCGCCGGCATCAGGCCCGGATCGCGCCCCTCGCCCTCGACGCGAACGCCGGCCAGGCGGGCCAGCCAGATCACATTGAGAATGTCTTCGCTGCGCGCAGCCCCGCTCACGATAAAGTGCCGGATCGCCTCCGGCGTCGAGGAGGCTTTGACCTCGGCAATCGTGCGGAAGGTGTCGATCACGTCCGCGGATCGGGCGGTGAGCGGCGGGGGAGAAGCCAACCCGCGAGTCTGGGATTCGGAGGAGCGTCTCCAGGCCGAAGCCTCTTCCAGCGCTCCCGCCAACAGCCGCGCGTGCTGGCGGATATCCAGCGTATGCAGATGCAGCCCATAGGTGCGGACTTCGAGGATGAGCGGTTCGATCAGGGTGCGAGCCAGGCGCGCTCCGCGGTTCTCCATCAGGCTCGCGTGAATCAGCTCCAGATCCTCCAGCAGCTCGGAGGAGGAGGAATAGCCGGGCATTCCGTCCAGAACCGGCTCCAGCGCGGACCGGGGATTGCGCGCCCCGGCCAGCCGAGCCAGAATGCAACTGAGAAAGCGGCGATAGGTTTCGAAGTCGTACCGCTCGCCGAAGGCCTGCGCCCCGGTGAGCTTGGCCTCTCCCAGATACGCCTGGAGCCGGGCTTCCAGGGCGGCGCTCGCCGGAGCCTGATGGGTGGAGATGCTGAGCAGATCGATCACCCGCCGAATCTGCTCCTGATAATGCAGCAGCAGATCTTCGCGGGCCATCTCCAGAGCCTCGCGCGTCACCTGTGGAGTGACGAAGGGATTGCCATCGCGGTCGCCGCCGATCCAGGAGCCGAAGGAAAGCAGCACCGGCATTTCGGTCACGCCGAGAGCCACGCCGTACTCAGCCTCCCAGGCCGCCGCGATCTCCGCATAGAGGCCGGGAAGGGTGGCGTAGATGGAGGCGTCGTAATAGTCCAACCCCATCTTGATCTCGTCGCGAACCGTCGGCCGCCGGCTGCGCACCTCATCGGTCTCCCATAGCGCGGTGATTTCCGCCGCCAGCGCCGCTTCGAGCCGTTCCAGTTGCTCATCGGAAAGCGGAATGCGGTCCAGTTGCTCAAGAAAATCTCCGATGCGGCGGCGCTTGAACATCACCACGCGCCGCGCGATCTCGGTGGGATGCGCGGTGAATACCGGAAAGACGCAGACGCGGCGCAGCATGGCCAGCGCCTCGTCGGTCGAAATTCCCGCCTGGCGCATTGCCCGGAGCGTTCCCCGCATCGACCCCCGCTGCGCGTCGGCCTCCCCGGAAAGCTGCAAGGAGAGGCGGCGGCGCTTGCGATGATTGGTTTCCGCGAGGTTGATGAGTTCGAAGTAGAAGGCGAAGGCTCGGGCCAGATGGTAAGCCTGGCGGGCGTCGACGGCATGGACGCGGGTCAGCGCGGTCTGGAAGAGTTCGCGCGCCTGATCCCTTCTGCCCTCGCTTTGCGCCTCGCGCCTGCGGATCGCGGTCTGCCGCAACTGCTCCTCTTCCTCAAACAGGGCGTCGCCGACCTGCTCGCGAAGAATCTGACCCAGCAGTATTCCCAGGGATCGAACATCGCGGCGCAGCGGCGCCTCCTTCAGGTCGCCGGATCGGGCTTCGATCTCGGCCAGGCGCAGCGTCCAATTCTCCGGTTTCCACAGCAGGCTCATACAGTCGATTATGCAGGAATTGGCCGGCGGCGCGGTCAGTTGGCGGCCTGCCGCTCCATCTCGAGCGCCAGACCCTCCCACTCCGCGGTGAAAGCGCCCTGCCGCCGATGCAGGTCTTCGAGCAGCGCGATCAGCCTCTGACTCTCTTCCGCGCTGATATAGACGGCCATCGCCTGCCCGGTTGTGGCGATCTCGGCCTCCAGGCGGGGGATCTCTTCCTCCAGAAAGGCCAGACGATCCTCAAGCTGACGCCGCTTGATCGGATTGAGCCGCCGCACCCGCGCCGCGCCTTCCGCCGGCGGCGCGTGCTCCGGCCACGTCGAAGCGGGAGACGGCGCGGCTCCATTCAGGCCGCCAGTGGAATCGCCGGCCGGGCCGGTCTCCGGCACCCCCTGTTTACGGCGCATATAGTCTTCATAATTGCCTGGATACACATGGACATGGCCGCCCTCCACCTCGAAGATGCGGGTGGCCAGCCGGTCGAGAAAATAGCGGTCGTGGGAGACCATCACCACCGTCCCGGCGTAGGCGCTGAGCGCGCCGAGCAGCACATCCTTGGCCCGCAGGTCGAGGTGATTCGTCGGCTCGTCGAGAAGCAGAAAATTCGCCGGGCTAACCAGAATGCGGGCCAGGGCATAGCGGTTGCGCTCCCCACCGGAAAGCACTCCCAGGCGCTTGAAAACATCGTCGCCGGAGAAAAGGAAGCAGCCCAGAAGACTGCGCAGCTCGACCGTCGCCACGCCGGGCGCCGCCGCCGAGATGTCGTCCAGCATGCGAGCCTCGCCATCCAGAACTTTGTACTGGTCCTGCGCGAAGTGTTCCACGCTGACATTGTGGCCCGTGCGCAGGCCGCCGGCGCTCACCGGCTCCAATCCCGCGAGCATGCGGATGAGAGTGGATTTTCCCGCCCCGTTCACCCCGACCAGGGCTACCCTGTCGCCCCGCTCGATGGTGAAATTCACCTCGGAGAGCACCGGCATTCCGCCATAGTTTTTCCCCAGCCCGGCGGCCTCGACCACCATCCTGCCGGAGGGCGCCGGCGGCGGAAAGCTGAAATGGATGGCCTGCTCCTCGGGGGGAATCTCGATCCGCTCGATCTTTTCCAGCTCCTTGATGCGGCTCTGCACCTGCCGGGCCTTGGTAGCCTGGTAGCGAAAGCGGGAGATAAACGCCTCCAGGCGCTCGATATGCTCCCGCTGATTCTTGTAGGCGGCGGCCAGTTGCGTCCGGCGCTCTTCCTTCTGCTCTAAATACCGCTGGTAGCCGCCATGGTAGACGTGCAGACTCTTATTCCAGATCTCCACGATCTTCTTCACCGTTACGTCGAGAAAATAACGGTCGTGGGAGATGAGAATGTACCCGTTGGGGTAGCCGCGCAGATACTCTTCCAGCCAGTTGCGGGTCTCCAGGTCCAGATGATTGGTCGGTTCGTCGAGCAGCAGGAGGCTGGGCTTGGCCAGCAGGAGCTTAGCCAGAGCGATCCGCATCTGCCAGCCGCCCGAGAATTCCTCCGTTCGCCTCGGCCAGTCTTCTTTGCGGAAGCCCAGGCCGCTGAGCACGGCGCCCACCTGGGCGTCGAGAGCATACCCGCCCTGGCTTCTGAAGTGCGCATCGAGCGAGGAATACCGATCGGCGGCGGCGGCGTATTCCTCCGTCTCCGGATCCAGTTCGGCCAGACGGCCGGAAAGCGTCTCCAATTCCCGCTCCATTCCGCGGAGCCCCTGGAAGACGGTGAGGCATTCTTCAAAGACGCTGCGCCCGCGCAGGGCCAGCCCATCCTGGGGAAGGTATCCGATGGAGGCGCCACGCATGCGCTCCAGGCGGCCCGAATCCAGGGACTCCATGCCGGCGAGCACTTTCAACAGAGTCGATTTGCCGGCGCCATTCGCGCCCACCAGCGCGGTGCGCTCACCCGGTCCGATCAGCCAGTTTGCCCCCTCGAAGAGAACGCGGGGCCCGAAATGTTTGCCAGCGGCGGAAAGTTGGAGCATACGCGCAAGGGCCGCTTCGGAAGCTCCGCAAGCTGCGCCGTTGTCTTATTGTCGCATCGCCGGATTCCAGGAACGCTCGTTCTCTGGAAACAAGAACTCCCCTCGCGATGGCCTTCCATCCGCCGGGCTCTAAGATTTTCCGGAACGGTTGCGGATCGAAGCTGCGGACGTTGACTCCTCTTTTGGGGGCGAATCCCGCTCCATCAATCGTGGGCCTGTCGACCGGCTCCACGTCTGTTACTCAACAAACTCCCGGCTGCCCCTCCGGCGCGGCAGCCGCCTGGGTGACAGCGTGGAGCGTGGCGGAATCCAGGGCGGGCATCGCGCCCCGACGCGAAGCCACCCATGCTCCGCAGCGATTGCCGGCCTCGTTGATGGCTGCAAGCGGCGCCCGGCGGAGAAAGTGATGGAGCAGCGCCGCGGTGAAAGCGTCGCCGGCGCCCACCGAATCCACCACCGCGGTCGGAATGCCCGGATGACGGCGCCACTCCCCCCGGCTGACCAGCAGGCTGCCCTGCGAGCCCATGGTGATGCAGACCAGCTCCAAGGGAAATGCATCCAGCAGGCGCCGCGACCCGGCGAGGAGCGCCTCCGGCTCCACGGCGGCGCCGCGCTCACCGCCGCCGGGCAATCCCAGAAGCCGCAGGATCTCCGGAAGCTCCCCGTCGTTCATCTTCAGCACGGTCGTGCGAAGGAGCGGCTCCGCGACCGACTCCGCGGAATAAAAGGGGGCCCGCAGGTTCGCGTCAAGCAGGCGAACGCACTCCGGCCGGGTGGCGGCCAGAAAGCCCTGGATCGTGCCGCGGGAGATGGGAGACCTCTGAGCCAGCGTGCCGAAACATACCGCATCCGCGGCGCCGGCGAGATCGCGCCATGCCGGGGTGAGCTCCAGAAAATCCCAGGCCGCCGGATAACGAATTTCATATTCCGGCTGGCCGGCTTTCAGCACAACATCGACGGCGCCCGTGGCGTGGAGCGGATCCAACTGAAGCAGCGTGGAATCGATCGGCAGCTCAGCCAGCCGGGCTCGCGCCCGACGTCCCAATTCGTCGTCTCCCAGCCGGCTCGCGCAGACGGCCCGGTCGCCGAGCCGGCCGGCCATCACCGCGGTGTTGGATACGGTTCCGCCCAGTTCAGCCCCCTCGGGGAGCAGATCCCAGAGCAGCTCGCCGATTCCGACCACCAGGAACGAACTTCTCCCGCCCTTCTCCTTCATCGCCATGGCGCTCCCTTATTCCGGAATT
>JAJYZK010000144.1 GCA_021799945.1 Acidobacteriota bacterium | reverse complement strand
CCAGCGTGTTGTAGTTACGGCCAGCCGGACGGCGCTGGCCTTGAACGACTCAGCCAATACGGTGCGCGTCCTCTCCCAAAAGGCAATGCAGCGCAGCGCAACTATCTCGGTTGGCGATCGCTTGCGCGAAGTCACCGGGGTCGCTTATTTTCGCCGTTCCAGCACATTGGTGGCCAATCCTACCTCGCAAGGCGTATCGCTGCGGGGTCTGGGCTCCACCGCGGCCAGCCGCACGCTGGTGCTTTCCAATGGAATTCCCATCAACGACCCCTTCGGAGGATGGATCTACTGGGACCAGGTCCCGTCGCTGGCGATTGAAAACATAGAGGTCGTGCGTGGAGGAGTGTCCGACCTGTACGGCAGCAGCGCAATCGGCGGGGTCATCGATATGAGAGAGCGCGAGCCGCGAGAGACTGCGTACGAGATGGATGCCGGTTACGCCGAGGAGAATACTCCGCATGTTGCCGTGCTGGGAACGACGACCGCAGGGCCGTGGAGCGGCCTACTGGCGGGAGATTTTTTGCGGACCGATGGGTACATTGAGGTCGCTCCAGCCGTTCGCGGGCCGGTAGACACGGCAGCCAACGTCCATTATGAAAATGGCGAGGTAGACATCCGGCGCACCATTCACGAGCGGGGAGCCGCGTATCTGCGCGGCAATCTGCTGAACGAAGCCCGCGGAAACGGAACCGTATTGCAGACCAACGGCAATCGGCTTTGGCGGTATGCCAGCGGGCTGGATTGGACCTCCGAAAGCGCGGGAGTTTTTGCCATCCGGCTGTTTGGCGCGCAGGAGCACTACAGGCAAAGCTTTTCGGCCGTGAACGCCAGCCAAACCAGCCAATTCCTGACGCGTCTCCAGCAAGTGCCCACCCAGCAACTTGGAGGGTCCATACAGTGGACAAAAAATTTACGCCCGTGGATCACGCTGATTGCGGGAAGCGATGTCGACGACATACGCGCAACGGATGATGAAACGCCTATATCGGCCGACAAGCCCAATGGGGTTGCCGACACCAGCGCACGCCAGCGCGGCGTCGGGGAGTATGTCGAAGGGCTTTTCCAACGGGGAAAATGGACCGTAAGCAGCTCCGTCCGTTTCGACGATTTTTTGAACCTCGATGCGCGCCAGATTCTTCAGACAGGAACAGGGCCGCTCCAGAATATCTCCATTGCGAACCGGAATGAAACGCTGCTGAATCCCAAGCTTGGGGCGGTGCGCAGGATCAACCAATATGTGGGGCTGACCGCTTCCGCCTATCGCGCCTTTCGCGCGCCTACGATGAACGAACTCTATCGCCGGGGACAGGTTGGGGAAGAAATTACGCTGGCCAATCCACAGTTGCAGTCGGAGCGCGCCACTGGATGGGAAACCGGCACGGAATTGACGGTCCCATCGCGCAATACCGTGATTCGCGCCAGTTATTTCTGGACGGAAGTGAACCGCCCGATCACGGCGTTGACATTGAGCGTGACTCCTTCGGAGGTGCTGAATCAGCGGGAGAACCTGGGCCAAATCCAAAGCAAGGGAGTGTCGATCGACTATGAGTCGGAGCCCTTGCCATGGCTCTCCGTGACCGGGGGCTATCAGTACGCCGACGCCACCGTCACCCAATTCGCACAGGAGCCCTATCTGGTTGGAAAATGGATTCCGCAGGTCGCGCATAATATGGCCACAATGCATGTGCGCGCCACCAATCGCCGGTTCGGCGTCGCGGAATTGCAGGGCACTTTGAATGGCCGCCAGTTTGACGACGATCGGAATGCTTTTCTATTGAACGGATACTTTCAGTTAGATGGATATGTTGCGCATACCTTCCGGTCTCGCTATGAGGTGTATGGGGCCATGAGCAATATGCTGAATCGCTCCATCGATGTTGGCCGCACGCCAATTTTGACGCTTGGCTCGCCGCGCATTGTCAGCATGGGCATTCGCATCCATTCCAGGGGGCGCGAAACAGCCAATTAGTGCAGTGGCCCGCCCGATCGTGTGCGCGAGCGGGATTGTTCGTGTAGCGCGGAAGTGAGCTGACCCCGGTTGTCGGCCAGGATCAGGGCGCCAGACCATGCGCTTCAGTCTTGATCTGCCCGCCGGGGTTGCGCTCCAGGGTAAAGGCGGCGGCCTGGAAGTCCCCGCGCAAGGTCAATTGCACGCCTTCGTTCATCCAGTAAGCGCCGCTGGCCGAGTCCGGGATGGACGGGGAGGCCGCTCCGTCCAGCAGGTGAAAGCGGTAGGTTGCCCGGGGATCGAGGCCCTGCGGATATAGCCGGGGAAACTCAATACCCATCTGGCTGGAGTGCAGAAAGGCGAAGACAGCGGCTTGGCCGCTCCGGGAAGAAACGGACTCCGTGGCCGAGTATTCGCTGCCGTTCAGGGGAGAAATCAGCCGATAGAGCGCTCCCTGCTGCACCGTTTCCCGGATTTTCTTGTATTGCGCCACCATGGTGCGGGCGGTGGCGAAGTCCTCCGGCGTCCACTTGGTCAAGTTGGCCCCGATTCCCAGCGAGCCCTGCATGGAGGAGAGGAAGCGGTAGGTGAGGGAAGTGGTGCGTTGGTTGACCCAGTTCGGAGAATCGGTGACCCAGGCCATCATCACTCCGGGCGTATACGCGTAGGTAAACCCGTTCTGAATGGATAGCCGGTCGAAGGGATCCGTATTGTCGGAGGGCCACACTTCGTCGGTGTAGCGCAGAATGCCCAGATCCACCCGTCCGCCGCCGCCGGAACAGGACTCGATTTCGACATGCGGATGGCGGCGGCGCAGCTCCTCGAGGATGGAATACAGATTCTCGATGTACTTTACGTAGACCTCTTTTTCTTCGTCGGGCTGCGCGGCCGGCCACCCCGGTTCGGACCAATTCCGGTTGTAGTCCCACTTGAGAAAGGCGATGTCGTTTTCCGTAAGAAGCTTATCCAGGAAGCCAAAGACGTAAGCCCGAACATCGGGACGGGCCAGGTTCAGCACAAGCTGGTTTCGCATTTCGGTGCGGGGCCGCCCGGGAAAGTTCAGGACCCAGTCCGGGTGCGCGCGATAGAGGCGGCTATTCGGATTTACCATTTCGGGCTCGACCCACAGCCCGAAGTCCATGCCCAGCGAATGCACCTTGTCGATCAGCGGCTTCAGCCCCTGCGGGAACTTTTGCGGGTTGGGCTCCCAGTCTCCCAGTCCGGCATGATCGTCGTTGCGCTCTCCAAACCAGCCGTCGTCCATGACGAAGCGCTCCACGCCGATTCCAGCGGCCAGCTCCGCGAGCTTTTCCTGGCCAGCCTCATTTACGCCGAAGCCGGTCGCCTCCCAGGAGTTGTACAGCACCGGCCGCAATCGGGGGTGCGGGGCCTGGGGAAGAATCGCCGCCTGCTCAAAGCGGTGCAGGAGCCGCGAGGCCCCGCCGATGCCGTCGGAAGAATACCCGCCATAGAAATAGGGAAGCTGCAGCGACTCGCCGGGATGGAGCACATAGGAGAAATCGAAGGGATTGAATCCTCCGGTGACCCGCACGCGATTCTGCGAGTCCTGCTCCACGGCAATCTGCCAGGAGCCGCTCCAGCCCAGCGCGCCAAACCAGACCTCTCCATGGTTTTCATCGGAGGAAGCGCCGCGTTCGATGGCGAACCAGGGAGAGTTCTGGTGGCCGGTTGAGCCGCGCCGGCTCTCCAGGACGATCTTGCCGGGATGAATCGCCTGCTGTTGAAGATTCCATTCGGCGCCCCAGCGCCCGGTGAGATAGCGCAGCCCGTAATTGTCCGCGGAAGGCATGCTCCAGGTCGCCGAGGAGGCCTCCTCCACGGTGAAGGGCGCAGCGGTCTTATTTTCAATCAGGGCGGAGCGGCGAAGGATTCCCGTTCCGGCGTCGATTTTGTACTCGACGAGGACATACAACTCGCGCGAAATATCCTTGAGCGTGACGGTGAGCGTGTCGCCGTGAATGGCATGCGACACATACCGAAGCACAAGGTCGCGATTGCCATCCGGGAAGGTGACTTTGAGATCGGGGACGGCGTAGAGGCCGGCGCCCCAGCCGACAAACTCCTGGGGCGTGGCATTCACCGGCGGATCGAAGGACGAGCGATCCGGCAGGGTATGCGCTGCGGCGAAAGTGTCGGAGGCGGCTAACCTGGGCCCCCAATACTGGGATTGAAGCGCGCCTTGTTCATTGATCCCAAAGAAATAAGACATGCCCCCACCATCGATGCGGAAGGTGCGGGACGGGCGGTCATAGCGGATGGGCGCGGGGCCGCCGGGTGGCTCCCAGGCCTGGGCAGCCGGCAACGCGGCGCCGCCGAGCAGCGAAGCGAGAAGAGAGAGCCGGCAGAGCGTAAGGAGGGTGCGAGCCGGCTGGCGGCGCATGGATCGCGCGGAAGATCGCGTCGAAGACCGCGCAGAAATCGGGAAAACCGTTTTCATCAAAAACCTCGATGTGACCTCGACCTGACATCGAATCGACCTCGACCGCGCGCGGGGCGATGCCCGGAGAGGACGAGGAGAACTGTACATTACTTGCCCCGACCGCCGCACCTCCGGCGGGCTGCCGCCGGGCGCCTCGGCAGGTTGGGGAAGAGTCGCGTCGTGGGATCCGGCCGGGGGTTGGCCGGGGTGGGAAAAGGGGGCTCGGCCGCTCCCGGGCGCCTGCGTCCGGAGGGCGCATGAAAAGGTCATAGGGAAAAGATCATTGGAAACGTCATTTGGAGGCGGCGGCGCCAAAGCGCTACACTTCTAAAGGAGTGACGCGGGAAGTCGCTTCCCGCACGAACGGATCGGAACGAGCGATCGCAGACGAGGTACACACCGCTTGAGACGGTCGGATTCGGGAATCGCCATGAGTTCATCCGATGCGCAGGCGTTTGCCCGCGCGGCAGCCTCCATCGCCTGGAACCGCCGGGAGTTTATTCGCTCCAGCGTGGGGCTGAGCTCCACCGCGGCCATGCTGGGCTTCGCGCCGCTGCGGGCGGCCGCGTTCAGCGCCAAGCAGAAGGTGGTTGTGGTCACCTTCGGCGGCGGCGCGCGGGATGAGGAGACCTTCGCGCCGGACGGCCAGGAGAATATCCCGAACCTGCTGCAAACGCTGCTGCCGCAGTCCACCTTTTACGCACAGGTCGTCAATCGCGGCATACTCGGTCATTATGTCGCGACGGCGAGCCTGGCGACCGGCGTCTACGAGACCTTCGATAACTTTGCCGTGGTGCCGCCGCACGATCCCACCATCTTCGAGTACTACCGCAAAGAACTCCATCGCCCGGCGACCGACGCCTGGGTAGTGGCGCCCAGCAATGGCTTCAACCGCATTGGCGAAAGCGACCATCGGAGCTATGGCGAGGGGCTGGGCGCGGGCGTGATTCTGCCCAAGCATCTGCTGCAGGCGGCCATGCCCACTTCCAGCGGCATGAACCTTGCGCATCTGCTGCGCGACAATTACGAGGATCCGTACTATACGCCGGCGCTGGCCGGCAATGAGGTGCAGCTGCGCCAGCTTGACGAGATTCTGAAGCTCTCGGTCACCGATTTTACCCGCCACGCGCTTACCTTGAGCAGTCCGGATGAGCTGTCCGTCTACGTCGTCCGCCAGCTCATGCGCCAGCTTGCGCCGAGCCTTCTCTGGGTGACGCTGCACGATATGGACATTGCGCATTCCGGCGCCTATTCCCTCTATGTGGAGGGCATTCGCCGCTCCGACCGGCTCTGCGCGGAATTATGGTCATCGATCCAGGCCGACCCGGAATATTCGGGCCGGACGACGATGTTCATTCTGCCCGATTTCGGACGCGACTCCGACTCGGATTCCGGCGGAAATGGCTTCCAGCATCACCGCACCGGCGACGCCCTTTCGCGCACCACGTGGATGATGGTGCTGGGGCCGGGGGTGCGTCAGGGAGCGATGATCGACAAGCCGGTCGACTCGCTGGACCTGGTTCCCACGCTGGGATCGCTCCTGCGGTTCTCGACGCCTCTGGCGCAAGGGAAACGGCTCGAGGAGGTTCTGTAATGCTGCCCGAGCAGCTCACCGCCGACAGTTTTGCGGGATATCCCCCCAAGGCCCGCGATCTGGCCGTCAAGAATCTTGCCCTGCTTCGCCAACTGCCGCTGGGCTTCGCTCCTCTTCTGCTGCGCGAGACCCAGGGGTACGACTGGCGCTTCCCCGCGGAGCAGCGGCTTGTGGACGACCAGTTCGTCTATCTGCAGGCGCTTTCCTCCGACGACCGCGACCGTTTGTTTCGCGGTTTTCCGGCGGTCTCCCTGCCCAAGAGCCTCGAAGCGATCGACTGGGTGAGCGACCCGCAGGACTTTCTGGATACTCTGACCGCGCAGCTTTGGGCATCCCATCAGATTGGAGCGTTTCGCGCCGCCGCGAACGACTATGTCGCCAAGTGGCGCGCGGTTATGCCGGAGCCGCCGCCCGCCTTGCCGCGACTCTCCGTGGTGGTCCTGGGCGCGGATGTCAAGCTGGATAACTACCCCTTGTTCCGCAAGCTCCGGCCATACGGTGTGTTTTTCCCCCGCGTGGACTCCGACAATGCATGGCCGGCCATTGTCGCCGCGCTCACGAAGCGCGCCGCGGCGCATCCGGTTCCGTACGGCCATCTGTATGTCGATGGCGCGGTCTCCGATCCGGCCGCCGCGGCCAGTCTGAATGCAATCTCATACGGCGGCCTGCATGCGGTCCGGGATGCGCTCTTTGCCCGCATGCAGCAGGTGATCCGCAGCGGCCATGGCGGGCCGGAGGAGCTGCGAACCAAGATGGCCCAGATTACCCCGAAGGAACTCGGACTTCGATCGGCCCCCGGCGACGAGACCATGAGCCGCTTCGCCGTCAGCATCCTTACCGAGGGCTCCGGCACGCAGATTTTCAGCACCACCTTCGTGCAGTGGTCGGCCCGCGAGGCCTTGCGCCGCGCCCAGCCCTGCACTCTGCTGCTGCGGTATGCCCCGCGGCAGCGGCAACTGCCGATGAACGAGATGCTCTCCGCGAAAGACCCGGGGACGGTGAGCGATCCCGGAGGCTCGATGATGGATGCGGATATGGGCGCGTTCTATACCTGGATCAACCAGCAGCGGCTCACCGGCCACGAGCAATCGGCCTTTCTTGCCTGGAGCCAGGAGCATGCCCAGGCGGTGGCTATCGGACCGGGTTTGCCCCTGAAAACCGTCTCCGCCGGCGCCGTGACCATGCCGCAACTCCTCTCCCAGGTGATGTAGGGTCTTAAGGCGTTTTCCGGAATCCTGTGAACTTTATTAAGATCCGTTCGAGCGGGTTTTTCTTGATGAAAAACCCGCTCCAGGTTCGCAGCTCCAGGTTCGCAGCTTCGGTCCATACCATCCCGGAAAATGCTATCGCCGGCCGTCAACTTAGCCGGCCCGAAGGCGCGTTCCGGCGCCGTTAACTCACCTGGATCAGGATCTTGGTGAATCCTGTGGGATTTTCCGACCATGTTTGCAGCGCTTCGGGCGCATCTTCGAAGTCGAAGGTCGCGCTGA
>JAJYZK010000143.1 GCA_021799945.1 Acidobacteriota bacterium | reverse complement strand
GGTCCGGAATTGGCCATGGCCAGCCGGCCCGGCACGTCGAAGTTCAGGTCGGGATCGAACTCGTCGCCGAACAGGTAGCCGGGGTCGCCCATTCCTGTTCCCGTCGGATCGCCTCCCTGAATCATGAAATTGGGAATCACCCGGTGGAAGATGGTTCCGTTGTAGAAGGGCTTGCCGGAGACCGTTTGCCGGGTCACCGGATCGGTCCAGGATTTCGTGCCCTCGGCCAGCCCGACGAAATTGGCGACCGTGTTCGGCGCTTCCTTCTGGAAAAGCCCGCAGGTAATGCGGCCCATGCTGGTGTCGAAGACCGCGGTGGGGCCGGTGGGCAGCAGAGGAGTGGCCTGAGCCTGCGCTCCGGGCGAATCGGGAAGCTCGTCCGGGACGCTTCCCGCAGGGCTGGAGGGCGGGGCGCCTTGGCTCGGGCTTTGGTTCGGGCTTTGGCTTGCGCTTTGGCTGGAGTTAGGGCTGGGGCTGGACTGTTGCGCGACTCCAAATAAAGCGGGAAGCAGGAGCAGTGCGGCGAATCGACTCGGAAAAATCATCGGCTCTTTCATTCATAGACTAGCAGGATGCGGAGGATCGCGCGCCCGGCGGAGCGTTCCTGTCGAACAGCCGGCGGCGGGCCGCTTAGGACTTGCCGCCGACGTCCCAGCCGGAGACCGGAGCGATCGCGGCAACCAGCTCCTCGCGGCGGACGACGCTGGCCCGCAGATAGTCGCGATTCATGATGGCGATGACTTCCAGCGGAATCTCCTTGGGGCAGACCGCCGTGCACTCGCCGATATTGGTGCAGTTGCCGAAGCCTTCGGCGTTCATCTGGCCAACCATGCGCAGCGCGCGGCGGTCCTTCTCCGGCTTGCCCTGGGGAAGCAGGTTGAGGTGGGCGATCTTGGCGCCGGTGAAGAGCGCGGCCGAGGCGTTGGGGCAGGCGGCGACGCAGGCCCCGCAGCCGATGCAGGCGGCCGCGTCCATGGCCCGGTCGGCCATCTCCTTGCCCACCGGGTGAGCGTTGCCGTCCGGAGCGTTGCCGGTGGAGACGGAAATGTATCCGCCGGAGGCGATGATGCGGTCGAAGGCGCGCCGATCGACGATCAGATCCTTGATCACCGGGAAGGCGGCGGCGCGCCAGGGCTCGATGACCAGTTCCTGCCCGTCCTTGAAATGGCGCATCGTCAACTGGCAGACGGTGGTGGCGGGCATGGGGCCGTGGGCGACGCCGCCGATCATGAATCCGCAGGAGCCGCAAATGCCCTCGCGGCAGTCGTGCTCGAAGGCGATCGGCTCCTCGCCCTTCTCGATGAGAGACTCGTTCAGCACGTCCAGGCACTCCAGCATGGACATTTCTCCATCGACGCGGTCCACCGGATAGCGGACGAAGCCGCCTTTGTCCGCAGCGCCCTTCTGGCGCCAGATCTTCAGCGTCAATCTCATTTACTTGTAGCTCCTCTGGCTGGGGTGAACGTAGTGGAACTCCAGAGGCTCGCGGTGGAGTTCGGGAGAATGGCCGGGGCCGCCGTAGGCCCATGCCGCCACATAGGAGAAGCGTTCGTCGTCCCGCTGCGCCTCTCCCTCGGGGGTCTGAAACTCCTCCCGGAAGTGCCCGCCGCAGGACTCATTCCGTTGCCGGGCGTCGAGGCACATCAGTTCGGCGAGCTCGAAGAAATCCGCGACCCGCCCGGCCTTCTCCAGGCTCTGGTTCAGGTCGTCGCCGCTGCCGGGAACCGTGACGTCGCTCCAGAACTCCTCGCGCAGGGCGCGGATCCGCTCCGCGGCCAGCTCCAGCCCCTCGGCCGTGCGGGACATCCCGCAGTATTCCCACACCAGCTTGCCCAGCTCGCGATGGAAGGAGTCCACGGTGCGTTTGCCGCGAATGGAGAGCAGCTTCGCGGTGGTCTGCTTCACTTCCTCCACCGCGCTGCGCGCCTGGGGATTTTCGCCGGAGACTTGGTCGAATTTGTTGCTGGCCAGATAATGGCCGACCGTGTAGGGCGCGATAAAGTAGCCGTCGGAGAGCCCCTGCATCAGGGCGCTGGCGCCCAGGCGATTGGCGCCGTGATCGGAAAAATTCGCCTCCCCGACGACGAACAGTCCGGGAATGGTGCTTTGCAGGTGATAATCCACCCACAGGCCGCCCATGGTGTAGTGAATGGCGGGATAGATGCGCATGGGAACCTTGTAGGGGTTCTCGTCGGTGATGCGCTGGTACATGTCGAAAAGATTGCCATAGCGCTCGCGGATGGTTCCCTCGCCCAGGCGCTGGATGGCGTTGGAAAAATCCAGATAGACGCCCAGGCCCGAGTCGCCCACGCCGCGGCCCTCGTCGCAGACCGATTTGGCGTTGCGCGAGGCCACATCGCGGGGCACCAGATTGCCGAAGCTGGGGTAGCGGCGCTCCAGGTAATAATCGCGCTCGGCCTCGGGAATCAGATCCGGGGATCGTTTGTCGCCCTTGGCCAGCGGCACCCAGATGCGGCCGTCGTTGCGCAGCGATTCGCTCATCAGCGTCAGCTTGGATTGGTAATCGCCGGAGACCGGAATGCAGGTGGGATGAATCTGCGTATAGCAGGGATTGGCGAACAGAGCGCCGCGCTTGTGGGCGCGCCAGATGGCCGTGGCGTTGGAGCCCTTGGCGTTGGTGGAGAGGTAGTAGACGTTGCCGTAACCGCCGGTTCCCAGAATCACGGCGTCGGCAAAGTGCGTGGTGACGGCGCCGGTGACCAGATTCCGCACGACAATGCCCCGCGCCCGGCCGTCGATCACGATCAGGTCCAGCATCTCGCAGCGCGGGCGCATGGTCACGGTTCCCGCGCAGACCTGGCGCTCCAGCGCCTGATAGGCCCCCAGCAGAAGCTGCTGCCCGGTCTGGCCGCGGGCGTAAAAGGTGCGCGAGACCTGCGCCCCGCCGAAGGACCGATTGGTCAGCGCGCCGCCGTATTCCCGGGCGAAGGGCACGCCCTGCGCGACGCACTGGTCGATGATATTCACGCTGATCTGCGCCAGGCGGTAGACGTTGGCCTCCCGCGCGCGGAAATCGCCGCCCTTCACCGTGTCGTAGAACAGGCGATACACGCTGTCGCCGTCGTTCTGGTAATTCTTGGCCGCGTTGATGCCCCCCTGCGCGGCGATGGAGTGGGCGCGGCGCGGCGAATCCTGAAAGCAGAAGCACTCCACGCGGTAGCCGAGCTCGCCCAGCGTGGCGGCGGCCGAAGCCCCGGCCAACCCCGAGCCGACCACGATGATGGAGTGTTTGCGCTTGTTCGCGGGGTTCACCAGCTTGAGCTCGAAGCGCGTCCGATCCCATGCCTGCTCAATCGGTCCGGAGGGTAATTTCGAATCCAGATTCATCTATTTCACCAGCCCCAGCAGCACGCTGATCGGGATCGAGATGTAGCCGAGAACGATGAGCAGCGCGATGGCGAAGGCCGCGCTCTTCATCGCCGCGGCATACCGGGGCTGATGAATGCCCACCGACTGAAACATGCTCCAGAGACCATGCCGCAGATGCAGCCCCAGCAGGCCGATCGAGAAGATGTACCAGGCGGAGACCCACCAGACCTGAAAGCCGCTCACTACGTTGTGGTAGACATCTCCCTCCACGAACGCGCCGCCGGGATGAATGTATCCGGCGGTCAGATTGAGCAGGTGGAAGATGACGAAGGCCAGCACAATCGGTCCGGACCAGTACATCGTTCGGGAGGCGTACGAGGAGGCGATGGCCTGCCGGCGCGAGTACCCCACGGGGCGCGCCCGCTTGGCCCGCAGCGCCAGTTGCGCCGTCGCGGTAATATGCAGCCCCACGCAGGTCAGCAGAAGGATGCGGACCGGCCAGAGCAGTTCGCCGATGCTATGCAGAAAGCGGCCATAGGCATTGAGCTTCTGCGGCCCTTCGTAAATCTGCAGATTGCCGGCCAGGTGACCGACCACGAAGGCGAAGAGGATCGCGCCGGTGACCGCCATGACGATCTTCTTGCCGTTGGTGGAGGCCCAGAAGCCGGGAGCCCGATTTTGCGGCGGGGCGGCTGCTATTGAACTCATTGGATTCTTCCCATTTCGATGTCGTTCGCCGTGTAGTTCGCCGTAGGATTCGCCGGCATGCGCTTCGCCGGCGCTGCGGTGCGGGTGAGTGGGCGGGACGCGTGCAAAAGAGCGCCTCGAATGAGAACAAATTGCGAGCGGCTGCGCCCCCCGGAGATCACTGCCGCAAAGGGCTGGGCGTGCGCGGCTACGCAACCTTTCATTATTGGGGAGCGAAGGAATCATCGTCAAGGCGTCGGCATCCAGCGCGCGGGGGCGCGCGAAAGCTCGGCGTGGGCGGCTGCAAGCGGCTTGCCGGTCCCGAGAGGCCTCTCGCCTCGGCTGACGTCAGCGGCTCTGAAACAGCAGCGGAAGAAAATTGCTCAGATTGTCGCGCCAGACCATCCACACGTGGCGGCCGGGGGTCTGGATCGCTTTCGGCCGAATGCCCTGCTCCTTCAGCCAGGCAATCAGTTTCTGGTTGGGCTGAAAGAGCCCGTCCTCGGTTCCGCAGGAGATCCACAGCAGGCGCAGCCGGCCGCCGATCGCCGCGGCAGATTGTGGAGTGATCGCCGGGAAGAGCGCGGCGAAGTTGTGGTCGCCCAGTCCCCCGGCGCTGAAGGCCCCGACATACGCGAAGTCGTCGGTGTGATTCAGGCCGACCAGCAGGGTCTCCGCTCCACCCATTGAAAGGCCGGCGATGGCGTGGTCTTCGCGCCGGCCGGAGAGCGGATATTCCTGCTGCACCCGCGGCATCACCTCCTGAAACAGCGCGTCGGAAAAGCGCGCGAAGTTCTGGCCCACCAGACGCGGATCGCGCCAGGCCGCCCAGCCGCTGGTGATCATCCGCATGTCTCCATAGCCCCACGGCATCACCACGATCATGGGCCGGGCTTTGCCCTGGGCGATCAGGTTGTCGAGAATCACGTTGGCTTTGCCCATGGCGGTCCAGGCGCTGGGCTCGTCGCTGTATCCATGCAGCAGGTAGAGCACCGGATATTTTTTCTCCGCCTTTGGATCGAAGCCGGGAGGGGTGTAGACGTAATACTCGCTTTCGATGCCGACAATCTTCGACTGGTAGAAGTGGCGATGAATGACTCCGTGAGGCGTCTCGGCCCGCTCCCAGGGCCGGGATGGATGGCCGGGAACCAGGAACACGCTCTGCACGCTGAAGAAACTGGTTTTCACCGCGACATTGCGCGGATCCGTAATCTGCGTTCCGTCCACATCGTAGGTGTAGCTGTAGTATTCGGGGGCCAATCCGGGAACCGTGACGGTCCAGGCGCCGTCCGCGCCGCGGCTCATGGGAATCGGCTGCGCGTCGCCCTCCAGATCCAGCGCCACCTTGTCCGCATGCGGCATCTCCAGCCGAAAGGCCGCCGAACCGTCCGCCTGCACCTGAGGGCTCGTGGGAGGGGCCGGCAGCAGGGGCTCGGGCGATTCCGCCGGCCTGGGCGCCGGCCTCGCCTGCTGCGCGACGGCCATTCCTGCGAGCAGAACGGCGCACAGGGTCGCGGCAAGGGGCATGCGCGCGCCCCGGGAGCGCGGCGCGGCGCAAAGCAGGGACGTAGGACGGCAGAACATCGAGTTTGGCCTCCGGAGCGCGACATGGCCGGGCGCGAAGCGCCTGCGGATGGAAGTGTACAGGCTGCGGAGACCGTTGGGCGTGAATTCACCGGCCCTAGCGCGAACCCGGTGCGGGCTGGAGCAGCGGGAGCAGGGCGCGGAAGGCGCGCCCGCGATGGCTGAGCGTCCACTTCTCTTCCCCACTCAACTCCGCCATGGAGCAGCCCCGCTCCGGCAGGTAGAAGAGCGGATCGTAACCGAAGCCCCCTCCGCCTTGCGGCGCGGCGAGAATCCGGCCCTCGACCGTTCCCTCCGCCACGGCGATCACCTGCGCATCCCGAGCCGCGGCCAGGGCGCAAACATAACGGGCGCCGCGATCCGCGACTCCCGCCAGTTCGCGCAGCAGCAGCAGATTGTTGCTGGCATCCGTTGTGAGGCCGGGGGGAGCGAAGCCGGCGTCGGCGGCGTAACGCGCCGAGCGCACTCCCGGAGCGCCGCCCAGTCCGACCGCTTCCAGCCCGGAGTCGTCGGCCAGAACCACGGCGCCGGGCAGCGTGGAGCTATAGTAGACGGCTTTGGCGCGGGCGTTGCCGGCGAAGGTCGGCTGGTCTTCGCGGGGCGTCGGAATCCCTTCCAGCCCCGGCAGCGGGAGGACGCGCGCGCCGGATGGCCCGGCGGCCTCGGCGAACTCCTTCAGCTTGCCGGCGTTGCCGGTGGCGATATACAGCGTGAGCGGCATGGGCATCGGGCCGGATTGCGAATCGGATGGCGCGCCTCGCCGCATCACCTCTTCTTCCCCGGCCGGCCGGTCTCCCGCAGCGTCTCTTCGCGGGCGTGCTCCATCAGAAACCGGCGAAAGGCGCCCGCATTCCCCGACGGTTCCGGCCCCGCCGGATAGGCCAGCGAAAACATGCGCGTGAGCTTGAGCCCTTCCACGCGCGCCAGGCGAAGCGTTCCCAGCACAAGCTGATTCCGGACGGCCCACCGCGAAACGAAGGCCACACCCAGGCCCGCCTCCACGCCGCTCAGCAGGCCCTCGGTGGAATCCAGCTCCATGGCGATGCGCAGATCCTTTTTCCTCATGCCGGCCTGCCGCAGCGCGCGCTCCACCACGCGCCGCGTCCCGGAGCCGAATTCGCGCATCAACAGCGGCGTGGAGGCCAGATCCCCAAGCGCAATCTGCTGGCCGGCCCAATCGTGGCTGGCCGGAACCACCAGCGCCAGATGGTCCTCCATGAAGGGCTCCACCCGCAGATCCTTGCGCAGCGCCGGTCCCTCGATCATGGCCAATTGAATCCCGCGCCGGGTGAGCGCTTCGAGAATGGCGTCCGTATTGCCGCCGACGGCCTTTACCGCGACCCGCGGATGGCGCATGGCGAATCCGGCGATGAATTTCGGAAGAAGGTACTGGCCGATGGTCTGCGAAGCGCCCACTGTCAGCGGTCCCGAGGGACTGCCTCCGGCGCTCCTCACCGCCTCATAAGCCCGATCGGAGAGGCTCTTGAGCTGCTCGGCGAAGGGCAGCAGAATTTCGCCGGCGGCGGTAAGCGAGACTCGGCCGCCCGTCCGGTCGAAAAGAGGCGCGCCATATTCCTCCTCCAGCGCCTTGACCTGCTGGGTGACGGCCGGCTGGGTCAGCAGCAGTTCATCCGCAGCCCGGCTGAAATTGCGGTGATGCGCGACAGCCCGAAATACCTTCAGTCGAAAATTCTCCATGTCCTCCGCCGTCCGGATCGGGATTTGGAACAATCGCCGGATCGATCTTCGAATCGATTTTTCTCTTCCCGTCGTCCGGATCCGGGCGACGGCGCGTGACCTCGACGAGTCCCCTAATCCTCATTGTTCAGCGGGCCGGAATCGCCGCCTTCGTCGCTCCCGGCGGCTTCGGCTGCTTCGGCCGCCTCCACTCCCGCCGCC